>JAPHSW010000072.1 GCA_026196615.1 Gammaproteobacteria bacterium
GCCTATATTATATCAAAAACTTGCAATTTTAGCACCTGTAATGAAAGAATATATCCTTACAAATCAAAGTGCTATGATTTATTCAGGTTCGACTATATAGGTTTAATTAGCTATATTTAATCTAAGTCTATTGATAAAGTTAAACATAGAGCCATTAGGTAGCTTTTGTAATTGCTTTTTCTGGTTTAAGTTGTTCGTTATTATTAAGGGAACTTACATGGGGTTTATACTTGGTGTTGCTATCGTTGTCTTGAGTGTATTTGGTGGTTATATTTTATCACATGGCCATATGGCTATGCTTATGCAGCCTTATGAATTTTTGATTATAGCAGGAGCAGCTTTAGGTGCTTTTATTATTGCCAGTCCAAAATATCTTATTGTAAAAGTATTGAAGCACTTCCCTGATCTCTTTAAGGGGTCGAGATACAACAAAGGGAGTTATCTTGATTTATTGGGATTAATCTTTGTACTGTTATCAAAAGCAAAATCTCAAGGTTTGGTAACACTTGAATCTGATGTTGATGAACCTCAATCCAGTGAAGTTTTTCAACGTTTTCCCACGCTTTTGCAAGAAAGTCGAGCAATGGAGTTTATGACAGATTATTTACGCCTGATAATCAGTGGCTCTATGAATGCTCATGAACTAGAAAACTTGATGGATGTAGAACTTGACAGTCATGAAGAAGAAGCCAAACAGGTTAGCTCAGCAATTACAAATGTTGCGGATGGACTGCCTGGTTTTGGTATTGTTGCTGCCGTATTAGGGGTAGTGATTACTATGTCATCTCTAGATCAGCCTCCAGAAATTCTTGGAATGCATATTGGTGCAGCATTGGTTGGTACTTTTCTGGGTATACTGCTTGCCTATGGTTTTGTTGGTCCTATGGGAAAATCTCTTGAATATAAAGAGCAGGAGGAACAACGTTTTTTAGAATGTATCAAGATATGTATTATTGCTTTTCTAAGTGGTTATTCTCCGCAAATCACAGTTGAATTTGGACGAAAAGCCATTTTCTCAGATGTTCGACCCAGCTTTTTTGAACTTGAAGAGCATGTTAGAAGCATAAAAAAGAAATAGTTTAATCTGATGGATACTAACTCACAAAAATTTTTAACAAGTATTATTTTGGCTAAAGGCTTACTATGAATGACAATCAGCCCATAATAAAAAAAATAACCAAAAGAAATCATGCTGGTCATCATGGTGGTTCCTGGAAAGTTGCCTACGCTGATTTTGTTACTGCGATGATGGCTTTTTTTTTACTCATGTGGCTATTGGGGTCAACGGATGAAGAACAAAAAGCTCAACTCAGTGATTTTTTTGAAAACCCAACTGTATTTCTTGAGAACAAAGAATCTGGTGGAGCGAGTATTATTGATTTTGGCGAGCGCGGAAAAAGCGGTGTCAATATTAAAATTGAGGAAGTTTCATCTTCTCAGGAGGCAGATCAAACGGCTGAATTATCTGAACGGGAGCTGGATAAGTTATTACAAGAAAGGGAACAAAGAGAATTGGCCTCACTTAAAGAGTTGATTGAAAAATCTATTGAGGAAAGCATGATTCTAAGTGATTTCAAAGAACAATTGAAATTGGATGTTACTAATGAAGGTCTGCGAATTCAAATAATTGATCAGGATAGCAAACCGATGTTTGATGTGGGAAGTTCACATCTGAAGGATTATGCAGATGATATTTTATTTGAAATTAGTCAGTTATTAATTCAAGTACCCAATAGAATAAGTATATCAGGTCATACAGATGCGACTCCATATAGTGATAATAACTCAAACTATTCTAATTGGGAGTTGTCCTCTGATAGAGCAAACTCAGCTCGTCGTACATTCATTGACTCTGGAATGGATGAAAACAAAATTGGACGAATTATTGGTTTGGCATCTTCTGTTTTATATGATCAAAGTGATCCTAATAGTCCGATTAATCGGCGAATAAGTATTGTTGTTTTAAATAAAAAAACAGCACATGATATTGGTCTTGATGAGGAACCAATGGCTTTAGAAAAGAAATTAAAACCTGAAGAAGAAACAGAGCAACCTGTTGATTTAATTCCTTTGTGGTAGGAAAAAGTAGTGTAAACAGACAAATATTTGTTCACTACTTTGTTATTTTATAGTTTTTTAAGAACCAGACATCTGGGGACGTTCTTCGGCAAGTACTTTAAACTGCAATGATTGGTTTCGTCTTACCCCTTTCAAAATCGCAATATCACCTGGGCGCAAGTTAGTGATTAAACTTAGCGCACTTTTTGCTGAAGATATTTTGATATTGTTAATATGAGTAATAATATCTCCAGCTTGAATGCCTGCTTTTTGCCCAGGGCCGTTTTGTAATACACCAATGATTAACAGGCCTTGTTTGATTTCACTGTTGAGTTGTTGTGCCAACATGGGAGAAATTTCTTTGGCTTCAATACCTATCCAACCACGACGTACCTCACCAAAAGTGATTAGTTGATACATGACTTCGCGGGCGAGAGAAGATGGAATAGCAAAGCCGATTCCTTGAGAGCCACCACTATTACTGATATTAATGGTATTCAAACCAATCATTTCACCTTGGGTATTAACTAATGCACCTCCTGAGTTTCCAGGGTTAATTGCAGCATCTGTTTGAATAAAATTATCAAAATTATTAGCCCTGAACTGAGAACGATTAAGAGCACTGACGATACCTGATGTAACAGTGTGTCCCAAACCAAAGGGATTACCAATGGCGAGGACAATATCGCCTACCTGAAGCATTGAAGAATTACCAAAGCGAATGGTTGAGAGATTCTGTGCAGTCACTTTTAGAAGTGCTAAATCTGTTTCTAAGTCGCGACCAACAATGCTGGCACGTAAAAAACGACCATCTTTTAAAAGTACTTCAATATCTTCAGCACCTGAAATAACATGATTATTGGTTAGAATATGTCCCTGGGAAGAAACAATAACCCCTGAACCCAGATTAGTTTCTTCCTTGTAACGTGAAGGAGGTGGACGCCTATCAATCAATGCTCTAAGTGTGGCATTATTGTATAAGCTACTTTGTTTCTTAATACGTTTTCGGGTAAAAATATTAACGACAGCGGGTGCTGCCTGGTTGACTGCGGGGGCAAAGCTGGTGATGCCAACCTGTGCAGGTTGGTGATTTGTGTTGTTTTGAGTTATGTTAATGGCTTCTTTGGAAGCGTTATTATTAAGAGACTGATTGTTTTCTGTCTGCAGAAATAAATAGTTATATCCTAGGGCAAGAATAAAGCCAATTGCTGCGGAGAAAATTAAAAAAAATGTATGGGATGACTGTTTTTTTATGACCATTTTGATATTTTACACAAAAAAAAATGTTTTGGTGTCAGGTTTAACCCATTTTTACGTGACAGACTTGGTTAGAAGGTCATTTTAGGTTAAATAGACTCATTGATGAGGAATAATATGGTAAATCGTGCTGATTTAATTAATTATTGTGATGAACTTCTGGAGACAGAGGTGTTTAAAGACTACTGTCCAAATGGCTTACAGGTTGAAGGTAGTGAATCTATATCAAAAATTATTTCAGGTGTCACAGCCAGCCAGGCATTGATCGATGCGGCAATAGAAGAAAAAGCTGATATGTTGTTAGTTCATCATGGTTTTTTTTGGAAGGGGGAATCTCCTGTGTTAACCGGTATAAAAAAGCGTCGATTAAAGTCTCTTTTAATGAATAACATTAATCTTGTGGCATATCATTTACCTTTGGATGCTCATAAAACCTTAGGAAATAATGTTTTGTTGGCTGAAAAACTGGGTGTGGATGTAGAGCAATTTTTTGCCAACAATAATATTGCTTTGATTGGTAATATAACTCAACAGACAGGAAGTGATTTTAAATTAAGTATCACTGAGATTTTAGAACGGGAGCCTTTGCATATTGAAGCTGACAGAGTAATTCATAAAGTTGCTATATGTACTGGAGCAGCACAGGGATATATTGAACAAGCGATTGAAATAGGGGCAGATGCTTTTATTAGTGGGGAAGTTTCTGAAAATACCTGGCATATCGCAAAAGAGAATAATATTCATTATTTTGCAGCAGGACATCATGCCACAGAAAGATATGGAGCACAGGCATTAGGTGAGCATTTATCCAATTATTTTAGAATAAAACATCAGTTTATTGATATCCCTAATCCGGTCTAATTTGGCTACTTTAAACATAGTATTTTTATTGAAAAATTGTGCCTTAAAGTGATGATTGTAACGATAAATTGAAAATCGAGTTAAATTTAGTTTTTCTGCAATTTTGAAGATTATAGCGACAAAATTATGATAAATATCACCTTAATTAGTAAATAATGAAATTGTTCTTGATATTATCCCCAGCATTTAAGAAAATACTGCAAATTTTTTTGGTATCGAATAAAGAATAATGACACACTTCTAGTTAATGACACCTTACAAATACACCTTAAAGTGCATTGAAAAGTGTTGTTGAGATAAAGAGCATACACAGAGAAAAATCTTTCTTTTTATGCTCTTTATTTTGTTAATTTGGGGCGGGTTAAGATCTTGTATTTGGGAGTTAAGTAAATGAGTGCAGACGTAAATAATAGCAAACGTCGCTTGCTAGTTGCAGCCACATCTGTGGTTGGTGCTATTGGCGCTGGTTTTGTTGCTGTACCTTTCGTCAAATCCTGGAATCCTAGTGCTAAAGCTTTAGCCGCGGGCGCTCCAGTCCTTGCTGATATCAGCAAGCTTGAAGAAGGGCAAATGATTACCGTAGAGTGGCGAGGTAAGCCAGTTTACATATTAAAACGAACAGAAGAAAACTTGAAAGTATTAGAAACTGATACTGACATGTTAGCCGATGTTAATTCTGATGCCTCTAAGCAGCCGGAATATTGCAAAAATTCAGCGCGAGCATATGAAAACCATGCAAAAATTTCTGTTATGGAAGGTGTTTGTACTCACTTGGGTTGTGCTCCTAAATATGTGCCTGACTTAAATAATCCTTTTGCGGGTTCTTTAGGTGCAGACTGGAAAGGTGGTTTTTTCTGTCCTTGCCATGGTTCACTTTATGATTTATCTGGTCGAGTCTACTCGTCAATGCCTGCACCAACTAACTTACCTATTCCTCCTCATTATTTTAAGAGTGATACGGTGATCCTGATTGGCCAAGATGGGAGTAACGCATAATGGAACAAAAATCCAATGGTTTGATGGGCTGGATTGACGCCCGTTTTCCTGCGACAAAAATGTGGGAAGATCATCTTTCAAAATACTATGCACCTAAGAATTTCAACTTTTGGTATTTCTTCGGTTCGTTAGCAATTATGGTTTTGGTTATCCAGATTCTTTCTGGTGTTTTTCTTGCTATGTTTTATAAGCCTGATACTGCATTAGCATTCCAGTCGGTAGAGATGGGGATTATGCGCGATGTTGAATGGGGTTGGTTAATCCGTTATTTCCATTCTACGGGCGCTTCGGCATTCTTTCTTGTGGTCTATCTGCACATGTTCCGTGCTTTGATTTATGGTTCTTATAAGAAGCCACGTGAATTAATCTGGATCTTTGGAGTATTAATCTTCTTAGCACTTATGGCTGAAGGTTTTATGGGCTACTTACTGCCTTGGGGACAAATGTCTTTCTGGGGTGCTCAGGTGATTATTAATTTGGTGAGTGCGATTCCTTTTGTGGGTGAAGACCTGGGTATCTGGGTTCGTGGTGACTTCGTCATCGGCGATGCGACTCTGAATCGTTTCTACTCTTTACATATTGTTGCTATTCCTCTGATTTTAATTGGTTTGATTGTTGCTCACATTATTGCTCTGCATGAAGTGGGTTCTAATAATCCAGACGGCGTTGAAATTAAGAAAAACAAAGATGAAAATGGTATCCCTAAAGATGGCATTCCTTTTCACCCATATTACTCAGTTAAAGATATCGTAGGTGTTATCGTTTTCTTGATGTTCTTTTCGATTGTTGTGTTCTTTGCCCCTGAAATGTTTGGTTACTTCCTGGAGCATGCTAACTTTGAGCCTGCCAATCCTTTGAAGACACCTGAACATATTGCTCCAGTTTGGTATTTTACTCCTTACTACTCAGTATTGCGTGCAGTCCCAAGTATTGCTGGTTCAGCCTTCCCTGGTGTTATTGCTATGGGTGCAGCGATTGTGGTTTTGTTTTTCCTTCCATGGTTAGATCGTAATCCAGTTAAATCAATCCGCTATCGTGCGGGTTGGTACAAAATTCTGGTTGCAATCTTTGTTGTCACTTTCATTATTCTGGGTGTTTTAGGTACTCTGGCACCAACTGATGGACGTACTCTGCTTGCTCAGGTCTGTACGGCTTACTACTTTGCCTTCTTCTTATTGATGCCAATTTATACGAAGTTGGAGAAAAATAAACCAGTTCCAGAAAGGGTAACAATGAAATGAAAAAGACAATCCTGGTTCTGCTATTAACTACAATAGCAATGATAAGTACTGGCCTTACAATGGCCGCTGGTGGTGGATATCCAAAGTCGCCTGCTAATGTCAATGTTGATGATATGGCTTCACTTCAACGTGGTGCTAAAGTCTTCAGTGACTACTGCTTGAGCTGTCACTCAGCAAAGTTTGTACGCTTTAATCGCGTTGCAGATGATCTGGGTATGACCGAAAGTGAAGTGATGGAAAACCTGAACCATCTTGGTGGTAAGTTTGGTTCGACCATGACTGCTACTATGACAGATGCTTATGCCAAAGAATCTTTTGGTGCAGTTCCACCTGATCTGTCATTAGTGGCACGTTCAAGAGGTGTTGATTGGTTATACACTTATTTGATAAGTTTCTATGCAGACAGTGCTAAGACTACGGGTCATAACAATGCTATTTTCAAAGATGTTGGTATGCCTAATATCTTCTGGAAACAAGAAGGTGTTAAGAAAGCAGTTTATGAAGAGCATGATGGTGTAAAAACACTGGTTGGTCTCGAAGTTGTTGAACAAGGCACAATGGCACCAGAAGAATTTGATACTATGATTCGTGATTTAGTTGCTTTCCTATCTTATATTGGTGAGCCAAATCAAAGCTATCGTAAGTCTTTGGGTGTTTATGTTCTGGTCTTTTTGTTTATCTTCTTTGGTTTTGCTTATGCGATGAAGAAAGACTACTGGAAAGATGTTCACTAAATTGATTTGAACTCTATTCCTTAGCTCAGGTCTAAGGAGCAGAGTTTTAAAGCTAAAAAAAGCAATTATTTATAGGGGGCTCCATGCCCCCTGTTTGCGTTTATGATTTCCTATGGAGGAACTATGACTCAACTTACAAACAGAAGATCAATAATGACCCTTTTTTCTGATGGGAATGATCTTTTGAGTCATCGAGTAAGAATGGTTTTAGCTGAAAAAGGCATTAACCATGAAATTGTTAATGTTGATTCAGAAAATCTACCAGAAGATTTAATTGATTTGAATCCCTACAATACAGCACCAACTTTGGTCGATCGTGATTTGGTTTTATATGATGCTCAGTTGATAATGGAGTATCTGGATGAACGTTTTCCACATCCACCATTAATGCCTGTTGATCCTGTTAATCGTGCTAAATTAAAAATGTTACTGATTAGAATTAAAAATGACTGGGATCCACTGGTTGAAAAATTAATTGGTAAAACTGAAAAGCAAGGTGTTAAACAAAGAAAGGAACTTCGTGAAAGCTTAGCGACAATCGCACCAGTGTTTGAACAAAAAGCTTTTTTTATGTCGGATGAGTTTACTTTAGTTGATTGTGCTCTTGCACCCATTTTATGGCGTTTGAATGAAATGTGTATTGATCTTCCTGATTCTGCTATTGCGGTGAGTCAATATGCTCAGCGTTTATTTGAAAGAGAATCTTTCCAGGAAAGTCTTTCGGATGTTGAAGAAGATATGGAAATTGTTTCTTAAATCTAACAGCCTTCCTTCATAGTAAGAATAGCAATTTGATTTTTATATGAAGGGAGGAGTAAGTTTTATTATTGAATAAATAGGTTACTTATGACTTTGAGTCGCCCCTACTTATTGCGTGGAATATATGACTGGCTCACTGATAATGACCAGACTCCATACCTATTGGTTGATGCTGAAGCAGAAGGTGTTATTGTTCCTATTGAGCATGTACAGGATGGTAAGATCATATTAAACATTAGCCTGACTGCTACACGTGATTTAGAATTAACAAATGATGGTGTCAGTTTTAATGCTCGTTTTGGTGGAAAACCAATGAAAGTGAATGTACCTATTATGGCGACATTAGCTTTATATTCAAAAGAAAATGGTCGAGGTATGATGTTTCCTGAAGAGGGGGATGATAACGATCCTTCTACTCCAGATCCTGAACCAATTAAAGGAAAAGAAGAAGCACCTCAAAAACCTCACTTGACCCTTGTAAAATAGCGAAGGACTAGATAACAAAAAAACATAATTTATTAGCAGAAGAACAAATGCATTCCACTTGTTCTTCTGCTAGCTTTAACTAGGGAAGCTTTTTCCTGGGTTTAAAATATTGTCAGGATCAAATTGTTGTTTGATTGCTTTCATGTAGGCAATACTCACTTCATTTAATTCTTTGGCAACATATTCTCTCTTAACCAGACCTATTCCGTGTTCTCCTGAAATAGTGCCATCAAGGTTAAGTACTAGTTGAAAAACTTCTTCTAAACAATCATTTGCTTTTATTTGTAGCTGAGTATTATCTGGATCGGTTAGTAGATTAACATGGATATTCCCATTGCCAGCATGTCCAAAATTGACAATGGGAATGTTGTATTTTTGAGAAAGTTTATCAATGCCATCAATTAGTTCTGGAATTCTAGAAACAGGCACTACCACATCTTCGTTGATTTTTTTAGGCGCTATTTTTCTAAGAGCGGGGGATAGAGCTTTTCTGGTTTCCCATAATGCTTTAACTTCCTGCTCTGATTGAGCATTATTAATTTCCAGGCAACCACTATTTTTTGCTGCGTGAATAATGGATATTAACCCTTCATCCAGGGCTTTGGTACTACCATCAATTTCAACCATTAACATTGCGCCTGCATTATGGGGCAAATTAGCAGAAGAATATTCCCTTATCATTTCGATTGCATTTTTATCGATAAATTCTAGAGCACATGGTGTGATAGGTTGAGCCATAATATCTGAGACAGCTTGCGCTGCACTATGAATGGATTTGTAAGTTATTTGCAGAGTGCGTTTATCACTGGCAAGGGGAAGTAGCTTTAAAGTGGCCTGAGTAATAATTCCTAAGGTGCCTTCAGAACCAATAAGTAATCGTGTTAAATCATAACCAACGACTCCTTTTGTGGTTTTGACACCAGTATGCAGGGTATCTCCTTTACCAGTTACTAGTGTTAATTGAAGAACATTATCACGAGTTGTACCATATTTAACTGCTCTGGGGCCGGCTGAATTATATGCCAAATTGCCACCGATAGTGCAAACTTTACTACTGGTCGGATCTGGCGCCCAAAAAAAGCCATGATGGTTTGCTGCATCTTGAATTGACTGATTAGTAACACCAGGTTCGGCAGAAATTAATCGGTTGGCTGGATCAACTTCAAGAATTTTATTCATTCGTTCAAAAGATAGAATGATACCACCCTCAGAAGGGACGGTTGCTCCAGTTGTTCCTGTTCCTGCTCCACGACTAATGATGGGCACATGATATTTTCGGCATAAATTTACTAGTTTAACTATTTGCTGATGATCACGTGCAAAAATGACTGCCTGGGGTAAGGCGTGAAGTCGGCTGTTGTCATAGCCATAGCTCCAACATTGAGATTCTTCAATTAATCGATCATCAGGAGAGACGAGTTGTTTTAGTTGAGAAAGAAAGTCATTTTGCATTATGTATTAAAGACCGATTTATTAGATTTTTGGATCTTGAGGATTTGGGTATTCAAATAATTTAATGACTCGTTTTACTCCATTGGTTGTTCGTGCTATTTCAGTAATCTGATTCCCTTGCTCTCGTGTAACCAGACCCATTAAAAAGACACTACCACTTTCTGTGACCACTTTAACTTGTGCACCATCAAGTTCACTCATGCGAGAAAAAACAGAGGATTTTATCTTGCTGGTAATATATGAGTCATTTGTGCGTACACTCATAGAACTCACTTTACCTATGCTTACTTCATTGAAATGCTTACGTACATTTTTTATTTGATTGGCGATGTTACTGAGTTTTTGTTTGTCATGCTCAGTAGGTGCTTCACCTGTAATGAGAATTTGACGATTGTAACTGGTCACATTAATATGAGTTGTTTCTGCAAGTTTATCGTCTTGATAGTACAAGTGAGTAAACTTAGCTTTAATATTTTGATCCTCAACATAGTCTCCTGTTGTTCGTTTATCAAGAGCCACAGAGGTACCTGCTACAGCGCCACCGACTACAGCTGCAGTGCAACCACTGAGTAAATAAAGAGAAAGAATAATTAGAAGAGCTGATGTTACTAATTTCATTGATAGATACCTGTTATTCAATAGGGATTAAGTGATGCAATCTCTAACTTATATAAAATTTTTTATGTTGACACTCTTATGCACCGAAGAGTTGATGGTCAATCAAATCACATAAAGCATGAATAATTGTGATATGGGTTTCTTGAATACGAGCCGTTTGTTCTGAGGGAACTCTTAATTCGATATCATCACTAGCTAATGATTGAGCGACAAGACCGCCATTTTTTCCTGTTAAAGCAATAACAGACATATCACGTTCATGGGCAGCTTCTATTGCTTGAGCAATGCTATTGGATTGACCACTAGTGCTAATGGCAAGTAGGATGTCAGGCTCTCGGCCAAGTGCATGAATTTGACGAGAAAAAATATCATCATATTGATAATCATTGGCAATGGAAGTAATTGCTGAAGAATCGGTTGTTAATGCTATTGCAGGTAAAGCTGGGCGTTCAGCTTCAAAACGATTGATTAACTCAGAGGTAAAGTGCTGTGAATCAGCAGCAGAACCACCATTACCGCAGGCCATAATTTTACCTTCATTCAAAAGGGACTGAACCAATTTATCGCCAGCAAGGATAATTTTGTCAGCAATACTATCAAATGTTTTTTGTTTGACAGAAATACTATTGGTAAAAATGGTTTCTATCCGGGATATACTCATCAGGGATTTTTTCCTTATTCTAATGCTTAAGCCTCAATGGCATTTTTAATCCAGTCTATTTGTTCTTGCCCTGTTTTAGTCTGAGAGTTGATAGCAATTGCATCAATACGGCAGGGTAGTTGACTGTATTTTGGATGTTTCATTAAAAAATACTGGATTGTTTTTAAGATTTTTTTCTGTTTTGTATAATTAATTGTTTCTAGTGGGTGTCCAAAGTGAATCTGCTTTCGATATCTGACCTCAATAAAGACCAAAAATTCATTATCTTGCATGATCAAGTCAATTTCACCATATTTACTGGAAAAATTTCGTTGTAGTTCAGTTAAACCTTTTTCCTGTAAATAGTTTAAGGCAATAGTTTCTGCCTTTTGTCCTTTTTTATTATGATCCTTAATGAAGCGAAGCATTGTCATTAGACACTTTAGAACTATTTATATTACTGCTGGAGCCACTGCTATTTAAAGACGGATTTTGCAGTTTTACATTACCTTGATCAAATATAGCCCAAGGTAGTGCACGTACGATATGGCCATTACTATCAATAGTAATTTGCCCCGTGTCTCCAGAAAAAGATTCAGATGGGTTTTTATATAAATACTCAACATAGGGTGCTAATTGATAACTGTCTACACCCATGGCAAAGAGTCGTTGGTATAGTGTACTTTGGTAAGTATTTTGTTGGCTGGCAGTATTATCAATACTTCCAAGTAAAAAGGGCATATCGGAAAAATTGACGCCATCCATATCTATATTTTGTCGGGCATTTTGATAGTTTGACACGATATGAGATGTAGAATAAATTGGAATTGTTTCCCCATGATGATAGATAACTTGCAAAGGAATTTGTTTTGCTTGTCTTGGGAAAGCAGCCATAAATAACATATCAACATCTTGACGTCTTCTTGGAGTAAATTCTAACTTCCTTCCAATGGTGCGACTGACTTCTTTTTTGCGAGATTCACTTAGGTTAATATTGAGCATTGATTTAATTGAGTCAGAGAAGTCGTGAACTTTTGAGTCATAGTCAACTGAATCAACGACAACCCCGCCTGACTTTTCCCAATGAGTAGAAAATGCCATTTTCATGCGTTTCCCCCAGGCATTATTGGGGGCCATTATTGCGGCATAATAGTGGCCATCTTTGCGTGCTTTGTCAGCTACCATTCTGGCTGAAGATTCAGGGGAAAGGCCAAACTGGAACAAATGGGCAGGTTTGATCGCTGAAAATTGTTGTTTCTCAGCAGTATTTGCCTTTTCAGGTTCAGGGAGGTTATTAGGCTCCAGGCTATTTAAAGCAAGTGTTGGGACACTGAGTTCAGTTGATTCTGATAGTACTTCAAGATTACTTTTTGCTAAAGGCCCAATAATAAAATTAGCTCCATTATCAATAGCTTGCTGATAAGTTAACCAAATATGATCATTATTACCGGTATCATAAAAACGTATCTGGAGGTTTGCTGACAATGATGATTGGTAATGAGAGGCCATAATACCATCACGAATAGCTTTGGCTGGTTTGGCTAGTTTACCCTGCTGAGGTAAGAGAACAGCAATATGTTTGACATCTATAACAGATGCCTGGCGAACTTGAATGATACGGTTAATAAATGCACGGTCAGCTTGATGGTCAGGATAAGTTTGCAACCAAAAATTGATGGCATTGTTCATTGTTTGTGGGTCTTTTGAATCACGTAAGATTTTGGCGAGGTTTAACCAGCCAAAATAAATGTGATCATTATTACTAATATCTTGACTATAGTTCTGAGTTTGTTCATTAAGATTAATACCTGCTAGATAATTCCATATGAGGCTTTTATTGGCTTGTTTTTCTTGTTCGGTGACGAGGAAGTCATGGCGGATGATTAGTTCTTTAACTGATTGGATTTGCTGACCAAGTTGAAATTCAGTCATGGCACGCAGCTGATAATAAAGAGACCACAGATCATTTTGAGTAGAAATGAAATCTATATTGAGTTGTGCCAAAGCTTTGTCAATTTGATAGTTTGTTAAGCTAAGAGTAGCTGATGTCAATCGATATTGGTTATTTTGTTCGTGAGTGAGTTGGCTAGTATTAAGTTGTGACATTATTTTATTGATTAGCTGCAAAGAATAATCATATTCTTCTGGAGAAATAGCAAATGCAGTTTGTTCATGAGAAAGTGTCATTTGATGAGAATCAACCACAATTTGGGTGCAAACTAGTAGAGCATTACTCAAAAGTGTATTTTTTTCAGAGTCACTTTTATTGGCTGATAAAGCAGAACTAAAAAGTTTTTCTGCATATTTAATTTTTTCATCAGTATTCATCGTTGAAATTATACTGCTATCAACAGTTTGAACCTTGCTTGTAGTACTTGTTTTTCCAGTGTCTTTTTTGACTGTTGCTGAACCGACACAAGCAGTCAAAAAAAGAATGATGATAAAAATTGAAGTAAATTGATATAATTTTGATGTTGTTTTTAACATTGCTTTTTTTAACATGGTTTTAACTTTCGGGAGTTGATTTAATGGTTACAAATTATCTTGGTAAAACAGATAATAATTCAAACTTGAGTACTGGCCGATTATATATCGTTGCGACACCTATTGGAAACTTACAGGACATATCGCCAAGAGCTATTGCTGTTTTAAAACAAGTTGACCGAATTGCTGCTGAAGACACTCGTCATAGTGGTCACTTATTAAAAGAGCTTGATATTAACACGCATTGCATTGCATTGCATGAACATAATGAAAGGCAATTTGCTGAGAAAATTATTCAACAAATTAAAGAGGGAAGCAATATTGCCCTCATTTCAGATGCAGGAACACCTTTAGTCAGTGATCCGGGCTATTTTTTGGTTAAACTGGCACATCAGGCAAAAATTCCAGTGACACCTATTCCTGGCCCTAGTGCTTTAATTGCTGCACTTTCAGCAGCAGGTGTTGCCACGGATCGTTTTTGTTTTGAAGGCTTTATTCCCACAAAAAAGGGAGCTAGAAAAACATTTTATGCACAACGTCAAAAAGAACCACGAACCATGGTCTTTTATGAAACACCACACCGGATTGTTGAGTCACTTAAAGATTTATGTGAGCATTTTGGTGAACAACGCAGGGTTGTATTGGCACGAGAATTAACAAAAACCTTTGAAACCATTCGAAATGATACTGCCCAATCGTTACTGGAATGGGTAACAGCTGATAGTAATCAGCAAAGAGGTGAAATTGTACTTGTTGTTCAAGGCTATAGAGCACCTGAAGGTGAGACTCTTTCTGAAGAGACAGAACATACGCTCAGAATTTTGCTTAAAGAGTTATCACTAAAGCAGGCTGTAAAGTTGACAGTGGATATTACGGGTGAGAAAAAGAAAAAGATTTATAATTTTGCTTTGGCTTTAAAGGAAGCTGAGTAATTGTTAATAATATTGTTTAAATAGATGTTTATTGAAGTTTTTTATAAAGCACTGAAGAGTGTTGATTGAATATCGCTTTATTAAAAGTAGATTTATATAACATATTCAAGGATAATGCGCCCCAGAGTTAACCGAGGCAGTCGCTGTTTTAATGCATTTATGTTTTAAAAGGGAGGAAAGTCCGGGCTCCAAAGGGCAAGGTGCCAGGTAACGCCTGGGGGGAGAAATCCCACGGCCAGTGCAACAGAAAGCAAACCGCCTTATCATCTTGTATGATTCGGTAAGGGTGAAAGGGTGCGGTAAGAGCGCACCGCGTTAATGGTAACATTAATGGCATGGTAAACCCCACCTGGAGCAAGACCAAATAGGGGAACAGTGTTAATAGCACAGATGTGGCCCACATCGTTCCCGGGTAGGTTGCTTGAGGCAGATGGCGACATCTGTCCCAGATGAATGACTGTCCAAGACAGAACCCGGCTTAATGGTTAGCTCTACTTTTATTTGGCTCAAGGCTGTTTACTAGCTCAAAAATATTATTGACTAAAGACAATTTACTTAAGGCTGCTTAACTTACCTGGCTTTTGTTGGTTCTAGTTTATTCATTAGTACTGGCGCTGTGAGTTTGTTTCCCTTTTAACTATTTCTTCGTTGTTACTTATCTGTTTGTTCTCTCATATTTTTAAATCAATTCGTAATAAATTACTTCTTTTTTTACCCTTAAACGCGGCAATATATTATACAAATTCTTGTCCTGCATTATTGTGATGTTAAATTTATAATTTTAGTTTTACGTACAATAAACAAAAGCACAATATAGTGTGTATTGGTGTTACTATATTGACTAAATATTGTGTATTTGTCCTGAGTGTAATGCCAAACTATTATTAATTAAGGACTTTCAACGTAAAATTGTCCAAAACTCCATATAAACATAAATTCTGGTTTTCCCTAGTACCAGGAACAAATTTTTTTCTAATATTGGTTAATCCTTAGTCACCTCCTTAATAAATACCATTAAGCTACTGATTTAATAGTAAATTAGCCATATTAAAATTAATGATATAGAAGCTAAGTCATTGTCACATAACAAAGAAACTAAAAAATAATACGATTTTACTTGACCTTATCCTCAACAGTTTCTATAGTTGCAAATGTGGGGTAAAGTGGATCAGAATGGATCAAAATGGGTTTAAGTGGTATCTATTGGATAGATAAGGCTTTTTTTCTCATTTAAGACATTTTCTTTTGAATTCACAAAAATAGGTCACATAAAAAATTAATTTCGGTATTTTATAGTGCTAAATGGTGTAACTAAACTCAATCTTGATGCCAAAGGACGTCTGGCGATTCCAAGTCGCTATAGAGAACGTCTCATGGATGATTGTGCTGGTCACCTGGTAATCACTCTAGATACGGAAAAACGTATGGTTGTTTATCCTTACAATGAATGGAAAGAAGTTGAAACCAAGCTAGTCAAGCTTTCCAGTGTTAATAAAGCTGCTGTGAGAATTAAGCGTCTCTATTTGGGACATGCTACCGATTGTGATATGGACAAAAATGGCAGGATTAACTTACCACCATACTTAAGAGAGAAAACTGGTCTGGAAAAGCAGATTGTATTAGTTGGTATAGGCAATAAATTTGAAGTTTGGGATGAAGACAGCTGGACTCGTGAGTGGGAAGATGATGAAGAGCTGGAATTATCAGAAGAATTAGAATCGCTCTCTCTCTAAGAGTGATGACTTTAATACATGATGGCTATTGACCATGACGGAATCTGACCAGAAAAAGATTTTTGAACATAAATCCGTATTGCTCAATGAGTCAATTGAAGCATTAGCAATTGATCCATCAGGTATTTATGTTGATGGAACATTTGGCCGAGGTGGGCATTCTCAACTGATTCTAAATCAGTTAGGAGATTCAGGCCGATTGATTGCTTTTGATAAAGATCCGCAGGCAATTACAACAGCGGAAGAAAGATTTGCTGATGATGAACGTTTTAGTATTCATCATGGTTCGTTTGCTGAACTAGAAGCACACCTCATTGCGCAGGGAGTTTGTGGAAAGATTAACGGTATTTTATTAGATCTTGGCGTTTCTTCTCCACAGTTGGATGATCCACAAAGAGGGTTTAGTTTCCAGCAGTCCGGTCCACTGGATATGCGTATGAATGATCAGCAAGGTTTAAGTGCAGCGCAATGGCTTAATAAAGCCAAAGAATCTGAAATTGCTAATGTCATATATGAGTATGGTGAAGAACGATATTCAAGGCGTATTGCAAAAGCAATTGTTTTAGCAAGAGAAAATGAAGTACTAAATGATACCAAACAATTAGCTGAAATAGTAAAGCAGGCTCACCCACGTTGGGAGAAGAAAAAACATCCAGCAACACGTAGCTTTCAGGGTATACGAATTTTTATTAATAATGAGTTAGGTGATTTAGATGAATGTTTACAGCAAAGTTATCGTTGCCTTGCTGAAAAAGGTCATTTAGCTGTTATTAGCTTTCATTCTCTTGAGGATCGGAAAGTAAAACGTTTTTTTAAAAAAATGGTTGAAGGTGACAAATTGCCACCTGACTTACCAGTAATGGAAGAGTCTGTTAATCGAAAAATGAAATTAGTAGGCAAAAGAGTTAAAGCAGGTAAACAAGAGTTATATGATAATCCTCGTGCTCGAAGTGCTGTATTGAGAGTAGCGAGTAAGTTATAAGCTGTTGTCTATTTATAGACTAAGGGCTTTTTGTGGGCTTAGAGCTATGTAAGCTAAAGGCTAGAAAAAATGAGTAGCAAAGTATTATTAATAATGATTTTGCTGATTGTGACTTTTGTTTCTGCCATCAGTGTTGTTTATGTCAAACACTATAATCGTAAGCTGTTTGTTGAACTGCAGCAGATGGAAAAGCAAAGAGATGATATGGAAGTTGAATGGGGAAAATTGCAATTAGAACAGAATACCTGGGCAACTCATACAAGAATTGAACGCATAGCAAGAGAAAAACTGCAAATGATAACGCCCGATACTGATGATGTTATCTTTATAAAACAAGAGTTATAAAGCAATAAATAATGCAGTCATTTTTTTAAAATGCAAAGAAAATTAGTATAAAGATATGTCAAAGGTGAACAATCAAATACAAGCATACAGAATCAACTTTATTTATTTGATTCTCATTATAGTTTGTTGTGCTTTGATTTGGCGAGTCTTAGATTTACAACTGGTTAATAATGATTTTTATAAAGGTCAAGGAAATGCTCGAGTTTTAAGACAGTTGGAAGTCACTGCCCATAGGGGCATGATTAAAGATAGAAACGGTTATCCATTGGCAATTAGTACGCCTGTTTCATCAATTTGGATTAATCCAAAAGAGTTTAAAGCCAATGATAAAAAAATTTATCAGGTGGCAAAATTACTAAAGCTGAATAGCCAATATATAAAAAATAAGATAAAAAAAAGAGCCAATAAAGAATTTGTTTATATTAAGAGGCGTATTAATCCAGATTTAGCACAACGAATTTTAAGCCTGAATGTTAAAGGCATTCATATACAAAGAGAATATAGACGTTACTATCCAGATGGTGAAATTTTTGGTCATGTTCTAGGTTTTACCGATGTGGATGATAATGGTCAGGAAGGAATGGAACTGGCCTATAACGAATGGTTAAGTGGACAGTCAGGCAGTAAACGAGTCGTTAAAGATCGTTTGGGTCGTATTATTGCTATTGAAGAGCAAATTAAAGCGCCTCAACACGGTAATGATTTAAGTTTGAGTTTGGATCGCAGGATTCAATATCTGGCTTATAAAGAGTTAAAAAAAACAGTACAAAAACATAAGGCAAAATCAGGATCTATTGTGGTATTAGATATTGAAACAGGTGAAGTGATTGCTATGGCGAGTCAGCCAGGGTTTAATCCCAACCGATTACAAGATCGAAAGTCCAGACTGTATCGCAACAGAGCGATAACGGATCTGTTCGAGCCGGGTTCTACAATGAAGCCGATATCGATAGCTGCTGCCTTAAACAGTGGCCGTTATAGTCCTGGAACACAAATAAAAACAGGTGATGGCTGGTTTATGATTGATGGTAAAACCATCAAAGATACTCATGCTTATGGCACTATTGATGTCTCTACAGTGATACAAAAATCAAGCAATGTTGGTACTTCCAAAATAGCTTTAAGCTTACCTAAACCGTTACTCTGGGATACGTATTATAGTTTTGGATTTGGTAGTGATACCGGTAGTGGTTTTCCTGGTGAGTCATCAGGACGTTTAGTTCGTCCACGACGTGTTTCCAAAATTGAGCAGGCAACACTTTCCTTTGGCTATGGTATGTCAGTCACAAACCTACAGCTTGCTAATGCATATGGTGTTATTGCTCGACAGGGTGAAAAATTGCCAGTGACTTTTTTATCTCAAAAGTATTTGGATAAGAATCAGTTTAAACATGATTCTTTACAAAATAATGAAATAAAGACACAAACACAGAGAGTATCATTATCAACACGTTCACTTAAACAGGTGAATAAAATGATGCAGACTGTTGTTCAAACGGATGGTACTGCACCAAAAGCTTCAGTTACAGGATATAAGGTAGCAGGTAAAACAGGTACTGTGAAAAAAGCATCCAGACAGGGTGGTTATACGAAAAAGAAATACAGTGCTGTCTTCGCCGGTTTTGCACCAGCAAGTGATCCCAAAATGGCTATTGTGGTCATGATTGATGAACCCAATAATGGTGATTATTATGGTGGACTTGTCGCTGCCCCATTATTTTCAACAGTGATGTCTGGTGCACTTAGATTGCTAAATATTAACCCTGATGATATCAGTCACCCTGATGTGATAACACAAATAGAAGAGCGTATCGGGAGGCAGGGATGACCAACCAACTGCCCTTAGCCAGGTCATCAAATATGCTCCTGGCTAAACCCAATAACAAAAACGGTGAAAAGCAATACCCACATAACCATCTACAGTCTCTGTTAGATGGTTTTGTTGATTTTAGTGGGGTCGAAAATTGTACCCTTACTTTCAAAGGCTTATCGATTAATAGTAAGAAAGTACATGAAGATTTTCTGTTTTTAGCCTGTGGCGGAGTTGGAAAGAATCCACATCATGGCATTGCTTATGCGGGTGAAGCGATTAATCAGGGGGCTAGTTGTATTGTATGGGAGCCAACGGATGAAGTAAAAAATATGCCTGATAGTTGCCCTGCTGAAAGAGAAAATAAGAGTGTCAATATACCTCTTATTCAAGTTAAAGCATTGCATAAAAATATTGGTGAAATTGCATCACGTTTTTATCAACATCCAAGTCATTCATTAAGAATCATTGGTGTAACAGGTACTAATGGAAAAACATCAACGGCTCATTTTATTGCTCAGCTAATTCATGAGATGAATAATGATGATTCTCGAGAGGAAAAAAAAGGTCCATGTGCAGTTATTGGTACGCTTGGTAATGGTCTTTATGGACAACTAGAACAAAGTACTCACACAACACCTGATGCGGTGACTCTACAGGAGCTTATTGCTGGGTTTCGTGATGCAAAAGCTCAAGCGCTGGTTATGGAAGTTTCATCTCATGCACTAGCTCAGGGACGAGTCAATGGAGTTGAGTTTGATTGTGCAATATTGACCAATTTAACACGAGATCATCTTGATTATCATGGCGATATGAAAACCTATGCTGATGAAAAGTTAAAGCTGTTTCATTTTTCATCATTGAAATACATTATTTTGAATAAGGACGATTCATTTTCAGATCAAATCCTTCGCTCAATAACAGAAAGCTCAATAGAAAAAGACTCAGCCAATGAGATGTCACTCAAGTCAAGTGAGTTAAAAGCATCGATTGTGTGTTACTCAAGAGTGGATAATCATGCTGATTATTATGCCGATAATATTTTGATGAGTAGTGATGGTATTTCTTTTACTCTAACGGTAAACAAAGAGAGTGTTGTTTCAGTAAAAAGTCATTTAGTGGGTGATTTTAATATTGAAAATCTACTAGCATCTATTGCTGCTTTACACTTGCAGGGATATGAACTGAATAAAATTGTTTCAGGTATTGAGAAACTTCGTGTTGTACCAGGAAGAATGGAAAAAATAATTTTCCAGGAAAATGGTATGACTTCCAAAAAGCCATTAATTGTTATTGATTACGCACATACACCGGATGCTTTAGAAAAAGGACTTAGTGCTCTACAGGCACACACAAAAGGAAAGCTGATTTGTCTTTTTGGTTGTGGTGGTGATCGTGATAAAGGTAAACGTCCCTTAATGGCAAAGGTCGCACAACAATATGCAGATAAGATTATCGTGACATCAGATAATCCAAGAACAGAATCAGCAGAGCGAATTATTGATGAAATTGCCCGTGGTTTTAATCATTTGGATAATGTGATAACGGAAATTAATAGAAAAAAAGCTATTTATTTAATCTTACAATTGATGGAACCAGATGATGTTTTGTTGATTGCAGGCAAAGGGCATGAAGACTATCAGGAAGTTAATGGTCAACGTTTTCCCTTTAGTGATAAAGGTTCTGTTTTATCTTTCTATGAAAGTAAAGGGAATGGTAGTGGACAACAACAGGAGGCTGCTCAATGAAACAGACTCTTGCTCAGGTAGCTGCTTCGCTTTGCGTTGATTTAATTGGTGAAGATCGAGTTTTTACACAAGTTAGTATTAATACTCGAACAATGAAAGAAGGTGACTTATTTATTGCCATTAAAGGTGAAAATTTTGATGGTCATCAATACATAGAACAAGCTGAAAAAAATGGTGCCTGTGGGTTGATTGTTGAACAATGTTGTGGTTCAACATTGCCTCAAATTATTGTTGAAAATACTCGAATTGCATTGGGAGATATTGCGGCGTTATGGAGTTCAGCTTTCTCTCTTCCTATCGTTGCTATTACGGGAAGTTGTGGAAAGACAACCGTTAAGGAAATGACAGCCGCTATTTTTCAATCGGCTTATGCTGATACTTCTTCAAAAAAAGAAAGAGTGTTGGCAACTAAAGGTAACTTCAATAATGAAATTGGTGTGCCATTAACCTTATTAAGATTGCAAAAAGAGCATCAGGCAGCCGTTATTGAATTAGGTGCCAATCATGTGGGTGAAATAAAATATCTGGTGGACATGGTACAACCAGATGTCGCTGTTATAACCAATGTGACCCATGCTCATATTGAAGGGTTTGGATCAATAGAAGGTATTGCTAAAGGCAAAGCAGAAATTTATACAGGACTTGAAAGAGATGGTACTGCAGTCATCAATGCAGATGATGACTTTTTTGAATATTGGAAAACCTTTTGTAATAAACAACCAAATGAAAATGGAAAGATAAAACAACTGACATTTGGTTTAAATGAACAAGCTGATGTGAGTGCTGAATATATAAATTTACAAGATGGTTTTGAATTAAAACTCAAAACGCCAGCTGGTAATAAGACTGTTCATTTGAAACAGTTTGGTTTGCATAATATTTACAATGCACTTGCTGCGACAGCAGTGACACTTTCATCAGGCTGTACATTGAAAGACGTAAAATCTGGTTTGGAAAATTTTACGAATGCATCAGGACGCTTAGAAAAGAAGAAAGGTGTAAATAATTCAACACTCTTTGATGATACTTATAATGCGAATCCAGGTTCAGTAAGAGCAGGAATTAATGCCATCAAACAGGTTGAAAGTGAAATTAAAGGTGAAGCTGTTTTAATTCTGGGTGATATGGGTGAGTTAGGAGAAGAGTCCCGACAACTTCATTTTCAGCTGGGGGTTGATGCGGCAAAACTGGGAATTAAACAATTGTTTACAGTGGGAACGATAAGTCAGGAAACAACAAATGGTTATAACTCTGTATCATTATTGACTGATGAAAATAAATTGGGTGCAGTTCATTTTTCTAAAAAGAGTGAGCTTATTCAGAAGGTAAAAGATAAATTGCATAAAGACTCTGTTGTGTTAATTAAAGGTTCCAGAAGTATGGTAATGGAAGAGGTTGTCAATGACTTGCTTGATAACTCTATAAATGATCATGCTAATAAATGTGTTCAAACAGAAGGTAATCAATAATGCTTCTAGCACTAGCTGAATATTTATCGCAATACTATAGCGCCTTTAATGTTTTTTCATATTTAACATTACGAGCTATTTTGGGAATTTTAACGGCTCTGACGATTGCTCTATTAGTTGGACCCTTTATGATTAAAAAATTAAGTGTTAAGCAGATTGGGCAAGTTGTTAGAGATGATGGCCCAGAAAGTCATTTTAGTAAAGCAGGTACACCAACAATGGGTGGTGCGCTTATTCTTGTTGCAATTGCGGTAAGTACATTACTTTGGGGAAATTTGACGAATCATTATGTTTGGGTTGTTTTGTTGGTCACCTTATTGTTTGGAATTGTTGGCTGGGTCGATGACTACAGAAAGATTGTATATAAAGACACAAAAGGTTTGATTGCAAGACATAAATACTTTTGGCAAAGCTTAATAGGAGCTGTTGCTGCAGTTTATCTTTATATGAATGCTCAATCACCAGAAGAAACATTATTGCTCATCCCATTTATGAAAGATGTATTTATTGATTTAGGACCTTTTTATATATTACTCACTTATCTAGTGATTGTTGGTAGTAGTAATGCAGTAAATTTAACAGATGGTCTTGATGGCTTAGCTATTATGCCCACGGTAATGGTAGCAGGTGCTCTAGGTGTTTTTGCCTATTTGACGGGGCATTATAATTTTTCAAACTATCTCGGCATACCTTATATTCATGGTGTGGGAGAAATAGTGATTATTTGTGCTGCATTTGTAGGAGCAGGTCTTGGTTTTTTATGGTTTAACACTTATCCTGCTCAAGTTTTTATGGGTGATGTAGGTGCTTTGGCGCTAGGTGCTGGTCTTGGAGTCATTGCAGTTGTGGTTCGACAGGAAATCATTTTATTTATCATGGGAGGTGTTTTTGTGATGGAAACTGTCTCTGTTATTTTGCAGGTTGCTTCTTATAAATTAACAGGACGAAGAATTTTTAGAATGGCACCCATTCATCATCACTTTGAATTAAAGGGATGGCCTGAGCCTAGAGTAATTGTCCGTTTTTGGATTATTACCGTTATTTTAGTTCTAATTGGTTTAGCATCGCTAAAAATACGTTAAAGATTTATATCATTATTGATAAAGACATATTAAAGATTTTATATGAATAAAAAGACACAAAACAAATTATTTGACTTTACTATACCGACTCTAATTGTTGGTATGGGAGGGACTGGTTTGTCTTGTGCTCGCTATTTGAAAAAAAGAGATTGCTCATTTGCAGTTGCAGATAGCCGTGATGAACAAACATTTATTGAAGGGCTTAAAGAAGAATTTTCTCCACTTGAAATTATGGCAGGTGATTTTGAGTTCGAACAATTTAAAAACTATCAACAAATTATTGTAAGTCCTGGTATTTCAATTAGAAGTGAATTTTTTAAATCACTACAAGAACAGGGCTGTTTTATTCTAGGTGATATTGAAATTTTTGCACAAGTAGTGGATAAGCCTGTGATAGCGATTACCGGTTCAAATGGAAAAAGTACAGTAACCACTTTGGTGGAAAAAATTGCTCAACATTGTGGTGTTAAAGCTATTGCAGGTGGAAATTTAGGGATTCCAGCACTGAATTTATTAGATAGTCAAAGTGATTTATATATTTTGGAACTATCAAGTTTTCAACTGGAAACGACTTACAGTTTGCATACATTATCTGCGACGGTTCTAAATGTGAGTGAAGATCATATGGATCGATATGATGATCTGGATGATTATCGAAAGATAAAAGAGAGTATTTATAACAATACCGATAATGCTGTCGTCAATATAGATGAAAAAATTACTTTCGATCGTGTAATGAATGTTCAGGATAAAGAATATAGCATTGCTTTTTTTGGTCAAAATAAGACTGATAACAAATTAAATAATTTTTATAGTTTATTTAATAACACTGTTTTGGTTAAAGACAATAATGAAATTGTTCATACCAACGAGATTAAGTTAAAAGGAACTTATAACCACTTAAATGTATTAGCAGCCTTGGCATTACTTGAACCGTTACAACTTGATCAAAAAAAGCAAGTTGAAGCGATTAAAGAGTATAAAGGTTTATCTCATCGTTGTGAATGGGTTGAAAAAGTAGGAGATGTTGAGTTTTTTAATGACTCGAAGGGAACAAATACAGGAGCAACAATTGCTGCAATTGATGGCTTAGAACTTGAAAGTAATAAAGATTATTTACAACGAAAAGTAATATTAATCGCTGGTGGTGTTGGAAAAGGTGCTGATTTTACTGAGCTAGGTCGGGTGATAGAGAAAAAAATAAAATCAACCATATTAATGGGAGTTGATTCAGAACTGATAAAAAGTTGTGCACTAAATGCAGGGGCCAAAAATGATTCATTATACTCAGTTGAATCAATGACTGAAGCCGTATCAACTGCAGCCAAGATTGCAAAATCAGGAGATGTGGTTTTATTTTCACCTGCTTGTGCAAGCTTTGATATGTATCAGAATTACATGAAAAGAGGTGACGACTTTAAAGAAAAAGTATTGACGTTAAAAAAAACTCTGAACAGTGAGTTAAAAAATGTCAGTTGAAATAACGATAAATAATCGATTTTCAAAGACTGGAAGTCGTGAGCGAAGTAATGAAGATTCACTAACAGAAATGTTTGACAGGAGTGCTAAAAAGCGTGGTGAAAAAACACGTCATTCGAGTAGTAAACTAAAAGAAACAACAAAAGTTAGAGTAAAAAGTAAAAAAGTTGCCCGTAACCGAAAAACTGTTTCAGCAACACAAGTTGCTATTCAGGAAGATCAAAAATGGGTGTTAGATCCGTGGATATTGATTCTCACAATAACCATTATTGCTTTGGGAATAACAATGGTAGGTTCAGCTTCAATATCAATTGCTGAACAAAATAATGGGGAACCATTTTATTATTTATATCGCCAGCTTATTGCATCTGGAATTGGTATAGGATTGGGTACGATTGTTTTATTTACTCCAATTAAATTTTGGCAAAATATTGGCCCAATACTATTACTTATTGGATTAATCTTATTAATAGCAGTTCTTTTACCAGGTATTGGAAAAGAAATAAATGGCAGTTCAAGGTGGATACCAATGGGTATCTTTAACTTACAAGTATCAGAGTTAGCAAAACTGGTTATGGTAATTTATTTAGCTGGTTATTTAGTCAGACACAATGAAAATGTAAGAACAACAATAAAAGGCTTTTTTATGCCAATGCTGATACTGACTGCGGTTAGTTTATTATTGCTAATGGAGCCTGATCTGGGAGCAACAGTTGTTATTTCAGCAACGGCTATGGGAATGCTTTTTTTAGGTGGTGTTAGATTGTGGCAATTTTTAATATTGATGTTGATTATGGCTGTTAGTGTTTATTTTTTGATTATTTTAGAACCTTATAGGCTGGCGCGTTTGCAATCTTTTATGGATCCTTGGGCGGATCCTTTTAATACAGGATTTCAGTTGACACAATCACTTATTGCTTTTGGGCGTGGTGAATTAACAGGTGTTGGACTTGGTAATAGTATACAGAAATTATTTTATTTACCTGAAGGTCATACAGATTTTTTATTTGCAGTACTTGCTGAAGAATTGGGTGGTATTGGAGCAATATCTGTAATTACTCTTTTCAGTTTGCTAGTAAGCAGAATTTTTGTTCTAGCTAGAAAAGCTGACTTAATGAATCAGAGTTTTTCTGCTTATATGATGTTTGGTTTAGCCATTTGGATTGGATTGCAGGCTTTTGTGAATATTGCAGTGAATATGGGGGCATTACCAACTAAAGGCTTAACTTTACCATTAATGAGTTATGGTGGTAGTAGTATGATGATTATGTGTGTTGTGATTGCATTAATTTTGCGAGCAGAACATGAAACACGATTTAAATACCCTCTAGGCAGTAATGTGTGGAACAAACTTTTGGGACTTGAAAAAAGCGCTCGTAAACAAAGAGCTGGGAAGTCATTTTAATATGTCTCAATTAAATGAAAAGAAGATTTTAATAATGGCTGGAGGTACAGGTGGACATATTTTTCCTGCTCTGGCAACAGCAAATGTATTAAAACAAAAAGGCGTTCATATTGAGTGGTTAGGAACAAAAAAAGGGATGGAATCCCGACTGGTTCCAGCACATAATTTTCCAATCAATTATATTAATATTGGTGGTTTAAGGGGAAAAGGAATTAAGACGTTATTGTTACTGCCTTTTCGATTAATTCGAGCCATGGCTCAAACATTTAAGGTTTACAGGAAAGTAAAACCTGATGTTGTTCTAGGTATGGGTGGTTTTGTTACAGGGCCAGGTGGGATTGTTGGTTGGATGACAAGAACTCCGCTAGTGTTACATGAACAAAATGCAATTGCAGGATTGACTAATAAGATACTATTTAGATTTTCACAAAAAGTTTTAGCAGCATTTCCAGGTGCTTTTTCTGAAAACAAAAAATTACGCATTATTGGTAATCCAGTTCGAAAAGAAATTATGAGTATTACGAAGCCTGAAATACGTTTTGAAAAAAAATGGGCAAAGAATAATGATGGCAAGCAATTAAATATATTAGTGGTTGGTGGTAGTTTAGGCGCAGTAGCTTTAAATGAAAAACTACCAGAAGCTTTGAATGACATAGATCAAACTGGACAATTAAAGAAAAGTGTTTTTGAGCAAATAAACATTCGTCATCAATGTGGTGAAAAACATTTGAATGCAACAAAAGAAAATTATTCAAACTTTATTGAGCCAGAAAAGATAGCGAGTATAAAAGTGGATATTATGCCATTTATTGATGATATGGCAAAAAATTATGAATGGGCTGATTTGGTTATTTGTCGCTCAGGTGCATTGACTGTAAGTGAAATTGCAGCAGTAGGTGTTGCATCATTATTAGTACCTTATCCCTATGCAGTAGATGATCATCAAAGTGCGAATGCGGCTTATTTATCAGATGAAGGGGCTGCATTTTTGGTTCAACAAAGTGAATTAAACAGTCAAAAAATATCTGATATTATAATGAGTTTAGATAAGAAAAATATTTTAAATATGGCTGTTAAAGCTCGACAATTATCAACTAACGATGCAGCAGAAGTTGTAGCAAATGAATGTTTGTCTCTTGTGGATAAAGAGCCAGGATAACTATAAATGAACAATACGAAAGACGCATTGCAACAAAATAATAATAATGATTTGTCCATGGGACGAATTAAACATATTTATTTTATTGGTATCGGTGGTGCTGGTATGAGTGGTATTGCTGAAGTCCTACTCAATATGGGGTATGTAGTATCTGGGTCAGATTTACAAAAAAGTAAGGTTACAGAGCGTTTAGAAAAAGCGGGAGCAAAAATTTATCAGGGACATGACGCGCATCAGATAGAAGATGCTCAAGTTGTGGTGACATCAACGGCAGTGAGCATTGACAATCCTGAAGTACAGCGTGCTAAAGAATTACGAATTCCTATTATACCAAGAGCTGAAATGTTGGCAGAATTAATGCGTTTCAGATATGGCATTGCTATAGCAGGAACTCATGGAAAAACGACAACAACAAGTTTAGTGGCCAGTGTGCTTGCTGAAGGCGGAATGGATCCTACGTTTGTTATTGGTGGTAAGTTAAATAGTGCAGGCTCTAATGCAAAATTGGGTGCTAGTAAATACCTTGTTGCTGAGGCGGATGAAAGTGATGCATCATTTTTACATTTACAACCAATGATTTCAGTTGTAACAAATATTGAAGCTGATCATATGGATACGTACGGTGGTGATTTTGAAAAATTAAAATCAACATTTAATGAGTTTTTACATCAATTACCTTTTTATGGCTTAGCTGTTTTATGTATTGATGATGAAGTTGTAGCAGAACTTGTTGATGAAATTAGTAAGCCAGTGAAAACCTATGGTTTGAATAATGAAAATGCTGATGTTAATGCATTTGATATAGTACAGGAATTAAATAAAACATCATTTAAAGTATCATGCAAAAATAAGGATGATCAGCATGATGAATGGATTAAAGTAACGTTAAATATGCCAGGTTTACATAATGTTCAAAATGCATTAGCTGCAATTACTATTGCAATTGAATTAGATGTAGAAAAAGATAAAATTGCTCAGGCTCTGGAGAATTTTGAAGGTATAGGAAGACGTTTCCAAATGTATGGTGAGCTTAAAATTAATGGAAAAAAAGCTTTACTCATTGATGATTATGGGCATCATCCTACAGAGGTTGAAGCAACAATTAATGCAATACGAAGTGGATGGCCTGATAAACGTTTAGTCGTATTATTTCAGCCTCATCGGTATAGTAGAACGAGAGACTTATTTGAAGATTTTGTCTATGCGTTAAGTCAGGTTGATCAATTACTTTTACTTGAGGTGTATTCAGCAGGTGAAGCAGTTGTTGCAGGCGCAGATTCCAGGGCGCTAAGTCGTTCAGTTAGAAATAGAGGAAAAGTTGATCCTATTTTTATTGAACAGCATGAACAAATAAATAGTGTATTGGAAGAAACGATTAAAGATGGTGATATTTTACTGACATTAGGTGCAGGTAATGTTGGAGCTATTGGTACAGGGATCTTTGAACAATTTAAGTCTGAGCTTTAACTCATAAACGGTATATTGTTCTTTACTTATAAGATGATGATCATGAAAACACCACTGCAAAAAATATTACAGGAAGCCAGAGATAGTGGAATGTTGAATGGAGTCTTAAAATTTAATGAATCATTATCTCGCTATACAACATGGCGTATTGGTGGTGAAGCAGAATGTTTTTATCAACCTGAAAATGAGAGTGATTTACAAATTGTTTTAAAAAATCTACCAGAGAATACTGAGGTTTACTGGATTGGTTTGGGGAGCAATTTGTTGGTTAGAGATGGTGGTTTTAAAGGAATAATTATTTACACAAATGGTGTGTTAAATGAATTCGATATCAAATGCTCAGAAAAAGTAGACTCAGGAAATGTCGACTCTGGAAAGATAAAAAATACAGAGTGTATTGTAAGTGCTCAAGCAGGTGTTGCATGTGCAATTTTTGCACGAAAGTCAGCTAACAATGGTATTAATGGCGCAGAGTTTTTATCAGGTATTCCAGGTACTATTGGAGGAGCATTAGCAATGAATGCAGGTGCTTTTGGTGGAGAGACCTGGCGACATGTTTTGAATGTAAAAATGATCAATAAATCAGGTGATTTAATTATTCGTACACCAGATGAGTTTAATGTTAGTTATCGACATGTTGAATTAGCTGAACAATATAAAAATGATGAAAATCCAGAATGGTTTGTTAGTGGTACCTTTGTTTTTGAACAAGATGAACTAGGACTTAAAGAAAGTAAGCAGGAAATTAAACGTTTGTTAGCAATAAGAGCAGAAACTCAACCAACTAAACAAGCTAATGCAGGTTCTGTTTTTAAGAACCCCAATAATGATCATGCAGCACGCTTAATTGAAGCATGTGATTTAAAAGGAGTATCGATAAATGATGCACAAGTTTCGCCAAAGCATGCGAACTTTATTATAAACAAAGGCAAAGCAAAAGCTTCAGATGTTGAAGCATTGATTGATGAGATTAAAGAGACTGTCCTAAGACGATTTGAAATAAAATTGGAAACAGAAGTTAAAATTATTGGAGCTCATTGAGTTGTATGAATAGTCAATATGACACACCAGAATCATTTGGCAGAGTAGCTGTTCTGATGGGTGGAGATTCAGCAGAAAGAGAGGTCTCACTAAAAAGTGGCTCTGCAGCTCTTAATGCACTGAAAAGAAAAGGTGTTGATGCATTTAAAGTGGATGTACGATTTGCCAATAATGTTGGTGATGGAGGTTGTAATCATGATTTTGGCAATATTTGTCAACAACTGACTGCTGAAAGAATTGATATTGCATTTATTGCTTTGCATGGTCGAGGTGGAGAAGATGGCGTTATTCAAGGTGTTTTAGAAGCACTTGGAATTCCATATAGTGGTTGTAAAGTAGCAGCTTCTGCCATTGGTATGGACAAATTACGAACTAAATTACTCTGGTCAGGAGCAGGCTTACCAACACCAGCTTTTGAAATAATTAAAGCCTCAGAAGTTTTAATTAATGATGAACAAATAGTTGAATTAATGCTGAATAAAATTGACTCTGCATTAGGTTTTCCAGTCATGGTTAAACCTGCACATGAAGGTTCAAGTATTGGTATGAATAAGGCAGATGATAAGGTGTCACTTTTCAATGCTTTAAAAACAGCTGCTGAATATGATAGTGAAATATTAGTTGAAAAATGGATTGTTGGTAAAGAATATACTGGGGCTGTTTTAGAAGGTAAAGCATTACCATTAATTAGGCTTGAAACACCTCGTGAGTTTTATGACTTTCAGGCTAAATATTTAACCGATGATACGATTTATCACTGTCCTTGTGGATTGGAGCAACAATTTGAAAAAAAGTATCAAGCATTAGTTTTAGATGCTTTTGAGCGTATTGGTGCAGAAGGTTGGGGGCGTGTTGATTTTATGTGTGATGAACAGGGTAATCCATGGTTAATTGAAATCAATACAGTTCCTGGTTTGACTGATCACAGTCTTGTGCCAATGGCTGCAAAAAATTGTGGGATTGAATTTGATGATTTAATTTTTCAAATTTTAAAAACTGCAGTCTCTTGTGATTAAGAGATATGGTTAAAGACAATGGCAAATGAGGATGAAGCCAAATCAGAAAATAAATTGATTAATGTTTTTTCGCGTTTATTTTTAATGGTTATTATTTTTTCATTACTTGTTTCATTAGTGATGTTTGTAAATTGGCTGAATGAACCTGATAATTTTCCATTTAAAAAAGTGGAGTTAGTCAATCGCCTAGAAAACCAGGAAAGTAATGAGTTGCAAATGGTTGCAGCAAATGCACTGAATGGTGGTTTTTTTAGCTTAAATGTTGATGAGTTTCGAGCAGAATTATTAGATAAGTTACCATGGGTCAAATCAGTTTCAGTAAGAAAGGTTTGGCCAAATAAATTATTAGTAGAAATAGTTGAGTTTATTCCTGTTGTTCGTTGGGTATCAGCAGAAAATTATTTATTAAGTGAAAAAGAAGGCATCAATTTTTCAGAAAAAAAAACAGATGACTTTATAAATTTTAAGTTAAAAAATTATCAACTATTAAGTCAGGATGGGACTATTTTTGAACCAAAATTGACGGAAAGTCAAAAGCTTAAATTTGGAAAAATGGCATTATTATCAGGACCAAAAATTAGTGCTAAACAAGTGTTAGAACGATGTGTTGGAATCAGCAAAGATATTAAAAAATTGGATCTAGGTATTAAGCACTGTGGAATGAATAAGAGAAGAACCTGGAAACTTAGTTTAATTCAAAATGGTGATGTTTATTTTGATATGAAATTGGGAAAAGAAGATGTAATTCAAAAACTGGAACGATTTATTAAAATATTTTCGGGAAAGTTAAAGCAATATCTTGGTTCGATTGAGTCTGCGGACTTACGATATTCAAATGGATTTAGTATTAAATGGAATACTCAGCACCAGTCTCAAAATGGTTTGCAAAAAGATGTACCAAATAAATCTCTTGTAAAATAGAGAAGGGAATAGGAATAAAAAAGGCATATGACTAAGCGAAACGATAAACGACTCATAGTTGGTCTGGATATAGGCACCTCCAAGATCTCTGCGATTGTTGCTGAAGTTGGTACTGATGGAGATGTAGAAATTATCGGTATGGGCAAACATGCAGCTCGTGGAATGAAAAAAGGTGTTGTCGTTAATATTGAATCCACTGTGCAGTCGATAAAGCGAGCGATAGAAGAAGCAGAGCTCATGGCAGGTTGTGAAATACATTCCGTTTTTGTGGGGGTCGCTGGAAGTCATATCAGCAGTTTAAATTCTCATGGAATGGTCGCAATTCGAGACAAAGAAGTTTCAATTGAAGATTTAGAGCGAGTTATGGATGCTGCTAAAGCGGTTGCAATATCGACAGATCAAAAAATACTGCATGTCTTGCCTCAACAGTTTTTAATTGATGATCAAGAAGGGATTCGAGAACCTGTAGGTATGTCAGGTGTTCGTCTGGAAGTGGATGTTCATATGGTGACTGGTGCTGAAAGTGCTGTGCAAAATATTGTTAAATGTATCCATCGGTGTGACCTGGAAGTTGATGACATTATTTTAGAGCAACTGGCATCCAGTTATTCTGTATTAACGGAAGATGAAAAAGAGTTAGGTGTTTGTTTAGTTGATATTGGTGGTGGCACAACGGATGTTGCAATTTTGATTAATGGTGCTATTCGTCACACGAGAGTTTTTCCTGTGGCTGGTGATCAAGTGACTAATGATATTGCCGTAGCATTGAGAACTCCAACTAAATATGCAGAAGAAATAAAGATTAAATACGCTTGTGCCTTACGTCAATTGACGAATCCGGAAGAAACAATTGAAGTCCCAAGTGTGGGGGACAGACCTCCAAGACGTCTAGCTCGTCAGGTTCTGGCAGAAGTGGTAGAACCAAGATATGAAGAACTATTTACTTTGATTAAAAATGAGCTTCAACGAAGTGGACTGGAAGAATTCTGTGCCTCAGGTCTAGTTCTTACTGGTGGTAGTGCAAAAATGGAAGGTGCGGTTGAATTGGCAGAAGAAGTGTTTCATATGCCCGTTAGAATTGGAATTCCTCTGGAAGTTGAGGGATTAACGGATATGGTTAAAGATCCCAAGTTTGCAACGGGTGTAGGCCTGATATTGTTTGGTAAACAAAATCAGGAAGTGAGTGGTTTTGAATTATCAGAACATAAAGGCTTTGCTAGCATTCTTGCAAAGATGAAAAAGTGGTTTCAGGGTAATTTTTAATAAAAGTGGTTATGTAGTGAAGTAGTTTGTGTGTATGAGTGAAGTAATAATGTGCTCAGTGTGATTAGGTAGTAAAGAGCGATTAACTCTTGTTTGAAGACAGGGATGTTAATGTAAATGGTTGTAGGGCTTCCAAAATGTTGATGGTAATTTTGGTTGATTTATTTTTTTTTAATGATTTATCTTTCATTGGCTGTGAAGGAAGGAGTAAGTGGGAATGTTTGAATTAATGGATACATCAAGTGATAGAGCAGTAATTAAAGTTATGGGTGTTGGCGGTGGAGGTGGTAATGCTGTTGAACACATGGCTAATAGCAATTTGGATGGTGTGGATTTTATTTGTGCCAACACAGATGCTCAGGCGCTGGCAAATTCGTCAGCACGAACGGTTTTGCAAATTGGCAATGAAATGACTAAAGGGTTGGGTGCTGGTGCTAATCCTGGTGTTGGTCGTGAAGCGGCAATTGAAGATCGTGAACGTATCATGGAATCCATTGCAGGTACTGATATGTTGTTCATTACCGCAGGTATGGGTGGTGGTACAGGTACAGGTGCTGCACCGATTGTTGCTGAATTAGCAAAAGAAATGGGCATTTTAACCGTTGCTGTTGTGACTAAACCTTTTCCTTGGGAAGGGCCTCGTCGAATGTCACAAGCAGAAGAAGGTATTGGTGAATTAAAAGAATATGTTGATTCATTAATCACTATTCCTAATGAAAAGCTTCAGGCGGTTTTAGGTAAAGGCACTACATTACTTGATGCTTTTAAAGAAGCTAATAATGTTTTACTGAATGCTGTCCAGGGCATTGCTGAACTAATTACCCGTCCAGGTTTAATTAATGTGGATTTTGCTGATGTACGTACAGTGATGTCAGAAATGGGTATGGCAATGATGGGTACAGGCAGTGCTACAGGAGAAGATCGAGCAAAAGATGCTGCTGAAAGAGCAATCTCTAGCCCATTATTAGAAGATGTCGATCTTTCTGGTGCTAAAGGTATCCTGGTCAATGTCACGGCTGGTATGGATATGTCAATTGGTGAATTTGAAGAAGTGGGTAATTCAATCAAGTCTTTTGCCGCTGACAATGCAACAGTGGTTGTTGGTACTGTTATCGATCCTGAAATGAATGGTGAAATGCGTGTTACTGTTGTGGCAACTGGCATTGGTTGTGTGGCAAATCTTCAGGAAGAAAAAGCTGAAATCAAGCTTGTTAAGCCTGAGAGTGAAAGAGCAGATAAGATTCCTACCATTGATCATAACTCTATCGTTGAAGAAGAACTGATTGTGACACAAAAAGTTTCAGGTGATGAGTATGCTTCTGGTGGTGAATCTGAAGATTTAAAATATCTTGATATCCCAGCTTTTTTACGTCGTCAAAATGACTAAAATTAGTCATTGACTTTGATTTTTCACAGATAAAAATCAGCTAAAGGTATGAGATGATGATTACAAAATTGACAGCTAACTTATTGATATAAAGTTAGTTGTCTGGAAAAACAACGGAATGTTTTATTACAAAAGACTTATGGGACTTTAGAGGTGTTTTCCTATAAAGTTGCTCATATATTGGTCTGAGTTAGGAAATTTGTAGTCAATATGGTACACTCAGCCGCTGAGGGCTTTATCATAAATCAGGAATATCGTAAATGATAAAACAGCGTACGTTGAAAAATAGCATTAAAGCAACTGGTGTAGGCTTACATTCGGGTGAAAAAGTATATCTGACGTTAAGACCAGCGCCAGTTAATACAGGAATTATCTTTCGCAGGATTGATCTGGAAACACCAATGGAAATTCCAGCAAGAGCTGAAAATGTCGGTGATACGACGTTGTCAACCACTCTTGTCAAAGATGGTGTGAAAATTTCCACTGTTGAACACTTATTGTCCGCAATGGCTGGCATGGGAATTGATAATGCCTACATTGATTTAAGTGCGCCTGAAGTACCTATTATGGATGGCAGTGCAGGCCCCTTTGTTTTTTTATTGCAATCAGCGGGTATCGTAGAACAATCAGCGGCCAAACGTTTTATCAGAATTAAACGAAATGTTGTTATTGAAGAAGGTGACAAATGGGTGCGCTTCGAACCTTATGAAGGTTTTAAAGTCTCATTTATCATTGATTTTGAACATCCTGTTATTCAAGGGCGTTCACAAAGTGCAGAAATTGATTTTTCATCAACTTCCTTTGTACGTGAAGTCAGTCGCGCCAGAACATTTGGTTTTATGAACCAAATTGAACAACTCAGAGCAAATAATTTAGCACTTGGTGGCAGTTTAAATAACGCCATCGTGATGGATGAATATCGAGTTTTGAATGAAGATGGTTTACGTTATGAAGATGAGTTTGTTAAGCATAAAATTTTAGATGCCATTGGTGATCTGTATTTACTTGGAAGTAGTTTGATTGGTGCTTTTAGCGGCCACAAAGCTGGACATGCGCTTAATAATAAAATTCTTCGTGAACTTCTTGCTGATGAATCTGCTTGGGAAGAAGTTATTTTTGAAGACGAAAACTTAGCACCTATCTCCTATATGAAGTCTATTGCAGCCAATTAATTTAACTATAGACTTTTGCTCCTGATGATTATTTTATAGAGAAGCTTGAACCTGGGATAGAGAAATTTCTTAGGTTTGGCTTTATACTCTGTCAGATTGTCTTCCTCTTTATTCATTTTCCTTTGTTATTTCAAGTAGTTATTAGCTCTTGACTATTACTTTTTTCCTACATGCTGTGATAATCTCATGAGTGCTTTTTTCAAGTCATTATTATCAATATGTTGTGCACTATCCTGGATAATATCGGCTGAATTTTGAGAGTATAAGGGCATCTTTTTTTCTTTATCTATGCTAGCATTAGGAGAAGCTACTTTTATGATGATTTTTTTTAGTTGGCTGAACTGGGGCTCAGCAGTTAAAGAGCGTTTTAATGTTGGGATATAAAATCTCAATTTACTGGCCCATGCAGCACTAACGGTAGTTATGATTAGGCTTTGTTGTTTTTCCTTTTTTGTATGAGAAGTAGATTCTTTATAAGAGGAGAAACCCAGAACGGATATTTTCTCGGAAAATTCAGCGGGAAGATAAGTTAATAGGCGCTTGGATAGGTATTCCAGGTAACGGCTGTGTTGAAGTAAACGTTCGATATTTGTCGAAGGTTGTTGAAGAATATTTTTCATAATTTTTTCCACAATCTCAACATTTGGTACAAATTATTACAGAAGAGAGTTAAAGGGATTATAGCATGGATTGCGACCTGATTGACCAAACATATAGAGCTAATAGTCTTTTCATTTTGTATACAAGACTATTGAAATTTAACTCTTTTTTCAAGAAGAGTGCTTTATCAAAGAGAATAATTTATTTAAAATTTTATGAATATTATTTTAGTAAGAAAACGAAGCGGTACAACGCTTGACCTCAATTTATCCCGATCTTTCATAATTATTATTTCTTTAATACTTCTCAGTATTCCAGCCTTGACTTACTATCTTGGTATTATTTCAAATGATCATGTACCCTCCATCGCTGACCTTGATAAACCAGAAAATATAGAACCTATACGTACTAAGTTAAACCAAATAATAGGCAGTCTTTATAAAGAAGAGCTGGCTCAACAACAAGAAGAACTGGATTTACTTAAGCTGCACAACCAAGAGAATATCAATGCATTAACAAATAATATGGCGAATTTACAAGCTCATATAATTCGACTTGATTCATTAGGAAAACGTTTGACTGAAGTGGCTCAACTGGATGAAAAAGCATTTAATTTTGACTTTGAACCTTCAATTGGAGGACCAATGGAGTCAAATGATTCTTCCAGCGATAATGCTTATCCTGTTAATGTGGAGTACAGTGAGTTTTTGAGACGATTGGCGCAGGTAACGCAGGATATTGATAGTCGAACTAAGCAATTGAGTATTTTGGAAACCTTACTTATTGCGGAGCATTTTAAGCTGACCACTACTCCAACAGGAAATCCTGCGGAAAAAGGTTGGATTTCTTCTTATTTTGGTCAACGAAAAGACCCTTTCACGGGTAGGAAAAAAATGCATAAGGGGGTTGATGTTGCAGGAAAATCAGGTTCAGCTGTTTTGGCAACTGCTGATGGCGTGGTTATCCGTGCTGAAAAACAAACAGGCTATGGGAAGCTCATTGAAATTGATCATGGTTATAAACTGAGTACACTCTATGGGCATAATAAAACAATTTCAGTCAAAGTGGGTGATATCGTTAAGCAAGGCCAAGTGATTGCAACTATGGGTTCAACAGGACGTTCAACTGGCCCGCACGTTCACTATGAAGTCTTGCGAAATGGTCGGCCTGTGAATCCTCAAAAATACATCACCACAGCAAAGAAATAGAGCGCACTTAATTATTCTACATGAGGTCAACTTCATAGTATTTTTTGCTTGATGACCGTTATTCCTGTTTGTTTTATTCTCTTTTTTTGTTTTTTCTTACTGTAGGCCTATAAACCCTATATTTTATCCCCATATTGACTAATTCAACATTAATTAATGTTAGGCTTTGTGCTATGCTATGCGGTTCTGATATTTAGAGTTTTTATGTGTTATTCCTTTTTCAATCTAAATATTTAAGACTCTAATTTAATTCATTATTCACAATAAGTGCTTATAAAAATATGGTTGCAAAATTATTCAGAAAACTTTTCGGTAGTCGTAATGACCGGGAAATAAAACGTTATTTCAAAAAAGTCGATGTTATCAATGCTCTTGAAGGGGCACTGCAGGAACTGACTGATCAAGAAATTCAAGAAAAAACTGTTGAATTTAGACAAATGCTGGACGATGGCAAAATACTGGAAGACATCTTGCCTGAAGCTTTTGCTGTTGTAAGAGAGGCCAGTCGCCGAGTTATGGGGATGCGTCATTTTGATGTTCAGCTTGTTGGCGCCATGGTTTTAAATGAAGGCAAAATTGCTGAAATGCGTACCGGTGAGGGTAAAACTCTCATGGCAACATTGGCTGTTTACCTCAATGCATTGAGTGGTAAAGGGGTTCACGTTGTTACGGTTAATGATTATCTGGCAGAACGTGATGCCAAGTGGATGGGCAAACTCTATAATTTTCTAGGCTTGTCTGTTGGTACTATTCTCTCTGGTCAGGATAGTGAACAAAAGCGTCAGGCATATGCCGCTGATATTACTTATGGAACTAATAATGAGTTTGGCTTTGATTATCTACGCGATAATATGGCATTTTCAAGTGAAGAAAAAGTTCAAAGAGGGCTTAATTTCTCAATTGTTGATGAAGTTGATTCCATTTTAATTGATGAAGCCAGAACTCCTCTGATTATCTCAGGTCCAGCAGAAGATAATTCTGATGTTTACCAACGTGTTAACAAGCTTATTCCAAAACTTGTACAACAAGCAGCTCCAGTTGAATCATTAGATGAACAGGAAGAAGAACCTGCTGGTGATTATACGGTTAATGAAAAAGATAAACAGGTTCTGTTATCAAATGAAGGTCACCAAAATGTAGAAGATCTTCTACTGGAAGAAGGGCTTATTCAAGAAAATGAAAGCCTTTATGACCCATCTAATATCATTCTAATGCATCACATTAATGCGGCATTAAGAGCACATAGTTTATTTACAAAAAATGTTGATTATATTGTCAGCAATGGTGAAGTGGTTATTGTTGATGAATTTACTGGACGTACAATGCCAGGCCGACGCTGGTCTGATGGGCTGCATCAGGCTGTTGAAGCCAAAGAAGGCGTTGAGATTCAAGTTGAAAACCAGACCTTAGCATCAATTACCTTCCAGAATTTATTTCGATTGTATAATAAACTTTCGGGTATGACGGGAACTGCTGATACAGAAGCTTTTGAGTTTCATGAAATTTATAATCTTGAAGTGATAGTTCTACCGACTAATAATCCAATGCAGCGTCTGGATCATGGCGACTTGATTTTTCTTACTCAAGAAGAAAAATTTGATGCCATTATTGAAGATATTAAAGGGTGCCAGGAAAGAGGTCAGCCTGCGCTTGTTGGTACGGCATCTATTGAAGTTTCAGAATTACTTTCAAATGCATTGAATAAAGCCAAAATAAAACATGAAGTCTTGAACGCTAAGCAACATGCACGTGAGGCTGACATTATTGCTCAAGCAGGTCAAGCTGGTAATATTACGATTGCAACTAATATGGCGGGCCGCGGTACAGATATTGTCCTGGGTGGTAATATTGATGCAGAAATTAATAAGCTTGATAATCCTGACGATGCAACAGTGCAAAAAATGCGTGCTGAATGGAAAACTTTGCATGAGCAAGTATTGAATAATGGTGGTTTACATATTATTGGTACTGAACGTCATGAATCAAGACGTATTGATAATCAATTAAGGGGACGTTCAGGACGTCAGGGGGACCCAGGATCTTCTCGTTTTTATTTATCTCTTGATGATAATCTTATGCGTATTTTTGCTTCAGAAAAAATGGCCAATTTAATGCGCAAACTGGGTATGGAAAAAGGGGAGGCCATTGAACATAAATGGGTGACTCGCTCGATTGAAAATGCTCAGCGAAAAGTTGAAGGCCATAACTTTGATATTCGTAAACAATTACTCGAATATGATGATGTTGCGAATGATCAACGTAAAGTGATTTATGAACAACGTAGTGAATTGATGGACACTGAAGATATTTCTGATCTGATTGTTGATATTCGCAGTGATGTTGTCAACCAGTTTATTGATGGTTATATTCCACCAGAAAGCATTGAAGAACAGTGGGATGTAGACGGACTTGAAGAAGGCTTAAAAAGTGAATTCTCTTTAGTGCTGCCTATTGCCAAGTGGTTGGCTGAAGATGATGATCTTCATGAAGAGCCGTTGAGAAAGCGTATCGTACAGGAAATGGTTGATTCTATTACACAAAAAGAAGACCTGATTGGTGCAGATATGATGCGCCGTGTTGAAAAAGGTGTCATGTTAGAAGTTCTTGATGGTTTATGGAAAGAACATCTGGCTGCAATGGACTATTTACGTAAAGGTATTGGCTTACGTGGATATGCACAAAAAAATCCAAAACAAGAATACAAGCGAGAATCTTTTGAGTTATTTACTGACTTGTTGGATCGTGTCAAATATGATGTGATTGCTCGATTAAGTACAATGCAAATTCGAGAAGAGCCAGACATGAGTGAATTTGAAAATCATGAACAACCAGAAATGGAGTTTCAACATGATGATGTGAATTCATTGGGTGATAATGCTTCTGATGAAGAGACTCAAGGTGCAGCAGATGAAAAAGCCAAACCTTTTGTTCGAGATGGACAAAAGGTAGGGCGAAATCAACCATGTCCTTGTGGTTCGGGTAAGAAGTATAAACAGTGTTGTGGGAAACTCAGCTAATTTTTTATTAAATTGACTGAAAATCTTAACTGTTAAAAGAATGCCCACATCATGTGGGCATTCTTGTTTAAGAAATGAAACTATTTTCTAAATCAATAGCAAGCACAGTTGTATTAAAAGGTAATAAATATGTCAATAGAGTCAAATCTTCCTGAAATGAATTCAGTTTCAGGCTTTCAGCTGGGTACAGCCTGTGCAGGGATAAAAGTTGCTGGTCGAAAAGATGTGGTTGTAATGTCTTTTGATTCCTCTGCAAATGTTGCTGGTGTCTTTACTCAAAATGCTTTTTGTGCCGCCCCAGTTCATGTGGCTAAAGCTCACTTGAAAGAAGGTAAGACACAGTTTTTTGTCATTAATACTGGTAATGCCAATGCAGGCACTGGTGAGCAAGGTATGAATGATGCGCATAAAACATGTGAGTCTCTTAGTAATTTAACAGGCTCAGCTTATCAATCAGTCTTACCTTTTTCAACGGGAGTTATTGGTGAACCTTTACCTGTTGATAAAATAATTCAAGTTCTGCCTGTTGCTTTAGATAGTTTATCAGAAGATGGCTGGTACGATGCAGCACACGGGATTCTGACAACTGATACTTGTACAAAGGGAGCATCTACCAAGGTTACAGTTGGAGGGGAAATCGTCACTATAACCGGTATTTCTAAAGGTTCAGGAATGATTCGCCCTGATATGGCAACTATGCTTGGTTTTGTTGCAACTGATGCAGCAATTGAGCAAACTCTTTTACAGTCAATATTGAAAGAAGGAGCGGATCGCTCTTTCAATCGAATTACAGTGGATGGTGATACTTCTACTAATGATGCCTGCATGTTAGTTGCAACAGGAAAATCGAAAGCACCTATGATAGATAGTGAGCAACACTCTGACTATCCTATTTTATTTAAGGCTATCACAGATGTTTTAGAACAACTGGCAAAAGCAATTGTTTTGGATGGCGAAGGTGCGACTAAACTGATTAATATAAAGGTGAAGTCAGGTGAAACAGAGCAAGAGTGTAGTGATGTGGCTTATACTATTGCACATTCACCATTGGTAAAAACTGCTTTTTTTGCCAGTGATCCTAATTGGGGACGAATTTTAGCTGCAGTAGGACGCTCGGGGGTTAATAACCTGGATATTGACGCTCTGGAAATTTTTCTTGATGATGTCTGTTTAGTTCGTCAGGGTGGAGTAGCGGATGATTATACAGAAGAACGTGGTCAGAAAGTGATGAATCAAGATGAAATTACGGTGACTGTTAATTTACAAAGAGGGTCATTTGAAACACAAATTTGGACCTGCGATCTTTCTTACGACTATGTGAAAATTAATGCCGAATATCGAAGTTAATCAAGAGCTCATTCATGTTGTTGTTGCTGTCATTGTTAAAGATGGGCAAGTTTTAATTTCTAAAAGAGCACAAAATGTGCATCAAGGAGGCTTATGGGAGTTTCCTGGTGGAAAAATTGAAAAAGATGAAACCGTTAGCGAAGCTCTTTTTCGAGAAATTAAAGAAGAACTTGGTATTAACATCATATCAAGTCGCCCCATGTTGAAAATAGTACATGACTACCCGGATAAAAGTGTTGTTTTAGAAACACGAATGGTTACAGCTTTTGATGGTAATGAATACTCTTTTGGCACAGGGATTCATAAGCCAAAACAGTATGGAATGGAAGGTCAGCAAGTTAAATGGCTTAGTCTTGAACAGCTGGGAGATGTCCAGTTTCCTGAAGCAAATAAGGCTATCATTAATGCACTGAGGCTGCCTGAAACCTACTTGATCACTCCTGATTGTATTCCAAAGTCAGATCAAATAAACCAGTTTGTTACTGAGTTTTCAAATAGTATTCAATACCATAAGCTTGTTCAATTAAGGCTCAAGAGTAAAGGATATGATAATAAACAACTTTACAGATTGGTTAAGCAATTGTGTCATATTGCTGATGAACAGCAGAGTCAGCTTATACTGAATTCCTCATTGTGTACTGATGAGGAGCTTTCAAGTTGCTTAGGAAGTCAATCAGGTTTTCTTGTTTTAACGGCAGGTGTGCATTTAACCAGTGTTCATTTGCATGAATTATCTGAGAAGGATTTTATTGAAGCTTATCGTATGCAGTTTCCAGATAAGATCATAGCCGCTTCTTGTCACTGTCAACATGATATTGAAAGAGCTAATCAGTTGGGACTGGACTTTATTGTTATTTCAGCAGTGAAGTATACTGAATCACACCCTGAACAGGAGCCCTTAGGTTGGAAACAATTTAAGGCACTGTCAGATATTGCTGAAATGCCAGCATATGCCCTTGGAGGAATGATGCCAACTATGACTTTAGAGGCTCAATCTAATGGTGCTCAGGGAATTTCTGCAATTCGTAATTTATGGAATAAGGTTAATTAAAAGTTGTTATGAATATTAAAAATATTTCTTTTGATAATAAATACATTCGATTATTGGTAATGAGTTTTGTGATTATTCTGGCTCTAATTTTTGTTCAGGATTTTGGCGATTTTCTGGATGAAAATTCTAATAAAGTGATTCAGCTTGGTGTGAACCAACATTGCAATTCTGCAACGAGTATTTGCAGTGCATCAATTATAAATGAAGGTGAGTTTCAAAGAATGAGTTTTGCAATTAAAGGTGATGTGGCATCCAATCTTACCTTTCCTGTTGCTCTTACTGTCATAGGTTTTGATTTTGAGGGAATTGAGTCCATTTCTGTTTCATTCACTATGGTAGATGAAGATTTAGAGAACAATCTAGTGCTTTTTACTCCGGATAAATCACTTAATCAAGTGGTGCCAGAAAAATGGGATGCAGTGGTAAAACTTCCACAAGTTGATAATAATCGGACAGACTGGTTTGCTGTAATTCGATTAAAATCGAGTGAAAAAGAATATAGAGCAGAATTTCCCTTTCATTTTTAGAATCTGATTGAAAAATGATAACTCTAACTAATCACTGGGATAAGTTAGAGTATAAAGAAAAGGATAGCTCTAACTAACCACTAGGATAAGTTAGAGTACAAAGAAAAGGATAACTCTAACTAATTGATAAAGTTTCCTGAATTATCATCATTTGAATGATTCATCTGTTTTTCTGATTGGGCTACGGGCTCACCCTTGATGCGATGTTCTTCTCCAGCCCATGCACCTAAATCTATCAGTTGACAGCGTTCAGAACAGAACGGACTCCAGGGTTTAGATGTGTAGTAGTCATGCATAAGGGAACATGTTGGGCATTTTATTGTGAGTTTTTTCATTGGATAATATTAATGCTACATAAGGTGGTATTGAACTCTAAAGAGCGCAACAAGAAAGTTGAAATTCAATATCTTCTGAACAAGGATTTGGGCGTTCGCCACTGACAGGCTTCATAAAACGTACGCTAAATCGATGTTTTCCTCCACTCATTTCAGCATAAAACTCAGCATTAGAAGGTACTATGACTCTGATGAGTTGAAATGGTACATTGGTATCTAATGATTGCTGGTAAAAGCCTTGTTCAGCAGTAATGGGGGTGTTGATAGCACTTTCTCGAAGCAAACCTAAGATAACGCCAATTGACAAACGATAATTATCCAGTTGACCTAACCAGGATTCTAGAATTTCAATTCTTTGTTCTGGTTGTTGTTTAAGCCAGAAATGATAAATTGGAATGTCAAAATCACAGCTTCCACCAGGAATAGAGTCACGCTGACGGATTAGTTTTAAAAGCTCAAGGTTGGAGAGTTCATGGCTGGAATAATTTTGAGCCGATTTTAGATTGTGCGTGTAAGTTTTCAACTTTTTTAAAGTATCTTCCAGAATAGAAGGATCGACTCCTGGTCTGGAACTGATTGCTAATAGTGCTGAAGTCTGACGTTCTAGCTCTTTGACTAATTCTGAGCGCAAGTCAATACGACTCATAATATTTAAAATATCCAGAATATGAGTGATTGTGGCTCTACTATCCCAAACAGAATAACCTCTCATAGAATATCTTGCTTGTTGAAATAAAAATTCAAGACGTAGTAAGGTTCGTATGCGTTCGTTCAGGGGAAGTTCGTAAATAGTGGAATCAGTTTGGCTGGTCACTCTGGTCTCGCTCGTCACGCTCGTCACGTTGTCAAATACTTCCTGTTAGTGTATTGCTAGCAATAAAGTCCATAATCCCAGGCTCCAGTTAATTACCTCAGGATTGTGTTATTGTCCAATATCTTGCCCAAGGTTGCAACAAACATTTATTTTACCCAAATTTGTTGTCATAAATAGAGAGGCTATTCATTGTTTTCTAAAGAATAATACATATTCAGTAGTGATTGAACCTTTAGTTGAAGGTCTAGAGTATTACCTATATTCTCAATAATATCATCTGCATATTTAAGTCGTACTTTGCGATCAACCTGAGAATGTATTATTTTTTTGACTAAATCAGGTTGGCAATTATCTCTTTTTTGAGTTCGCTCAATTTGTAATTTAACAGGCACATCAACCACTAAGATGCGATCAAATTTACTTTTAACGTTATTGTCAGTCTGTACCTTTGTTGGAGCATTGGTTTCAAAGAATAAAGGAATTGAAACAATGATAATACCTGAATGAATTTCTGTAATTTGTGTAAAAATTTCATCATAAACAAGAGGGTGTAAAAGTGCTTCAAGCTGTTGTTTTTTTTCTTCAGAGGAAAAAATAAGAGAACGAAGTTGAGTTCGATCTAAAAAACCATCTGAGTTAAATAAATCAGAGCCGAAAAGGTTTTTAACTTCTTGTAATGCAATACTGGAGTAAGGCTCTTTTAATGATCCTGCTAAAAGGTTTCTGGCTATAACATCGGCATCAATGATGGTCAGTTCACAATCAACTCTTGATTGTGAAGCCAATTCTTGGAATAGGTTCGTGACAACTGTTTTACCGCTGCCAATTCCCCCCGTCAAGGCAATCGTTAGCATTAAATTCCTGAAATACTAAAGTAAAGTTGTTTAATAGGTTCACCCCATAATAAGCTGATAAAGCCAGCAGAAGCAAGGTAAGGTCCAAAAGGAATTGGAATGCTTTTATCTCGGCCCATAAAAAGAATGAGGGATATACCGACAACGGCACCTACCAATGCTGAGAGAAATAATATCAATGGTAATGCCTGCCAGCCTAACCAGGCTCCTAATACAGCAAGCAGTTTAAAGTCACCATAGCCCATACCTTCTTTTCCTGTGATCAACTTAAACAGCTGATATACACTCCAAAGAGAAAGATAACCTACCATGGCACCAATGACACTATTTTGTAAGGAAATATCAGAAATGCCTAGTAAGTTGACTAAAAAACCAAGCCATAGAAAAGGTAGGGTTATGTTATCGGGTAGTAGTTGGGTATCATAATCAATCATGGTCAAAGTGATAAGAGCCCAGGTCAAAAACAATGCTGCCAAAGTAAACCATTGAACTCCAAAATAATAGGCGACCAAAACAGAAAGTAGTGCAGTTGTCAGTTCTATGATGGGATATCGTATTGAAATCCTTGATTGACACTCAGAACATTTTCCTCTTAAAACAAGCCATGAGATAATAGGAATATTTTCTAATGCTGTTATTTGATGGCCACAAGAAGGACAACGTGAGCGTGGAACTGATAAGTTGAATGTATCTTCTTTCTTACTTTCTGTACCATTTTTCATTTTATCAGAAATGAGGTAAGCCTGCTCTTTAAGCTCAGCAGGCTCTAGTTCATCAGATAAGAAAGCAACACAATCAATTCTCCATTCGCGTTTTAACATGATAGGTGTGCGGTATATCACCACATTTAAAAAACTACCTATCAATAAACTAAATAAAAAAACTGAAAAAAGGAAAAAATCTAAGTTTGCATTTAAATATGAAATTATATTCATAAGCTTTTAGTAAAAAAAAGCATTAAACAACCTGTCCCATTTGGAATATAGGCAGATACATAGCAACAACAATGCCACCTATTATGACACCTAAAACAGACATAATAATGGGCTCCATAAGAGCTGTTAGGCCATCAACTAAATTATCTACTTCTTCTTCATAAAAATCAGCAACTTTGCCAAGCATTGTATCAAGCGCACCAGCTTCTTCTCCAATCATGGTCATTTGAATAACCATGTTGGGAAAAACTCCGGTATTTGTCATTGCTTTATTCAATTGTGTACCGGTTGAAACTTCCTGCTGAATTTGATCAACAGCTTGCTGAAACACAATATTTCCAACGGCACCAGACACTGAACCAAGAGCTTCAACCAGTGGTGTACCTGCTGCAAACATGGTTTGCAGAGTGCGGGCATATCGAGCAATTGCAGCTTTTTCCATGATTGGGCCAATAATAGCCATTTTTAGTGTTATTCTATCTAGCACTTCACGCATTTTCTTAGAACGTTTTTTGAAGTAAAAGAAAACATAGAAGAATATTCCAATAGAACCAAAAAGGGCCCACCACCATTCCTGTAAAAATTTTGACAAGTTAACAACAAATTGAGTTGGTGCTGGAAGATCAGCACCAAAGCCCTGAAATAATTCTTCAAATACAGGAATAACAAATAGGAGTAAAATTGTGACAACAATAACGGCTACAAGTATTACGGCAATAGGATAACCCATTGCTTTTTTTATTTTTGATTTAAGTGCCTCTGTTTTTTCTTTATAAGTTGCTATTTTATCTAAAATGGCGTCTAGAATACCCGCATGTTCACCGGCTTGTATGAGATTACAATAGAGATCATCAAAAAGTAGTGGGAATTTTTTTAATGCTTCTGTTAACGAACTCCCGCCTTCTACTTCTGCTTTAAGACTCATAATCATTTCTTGCATAGTAAAATTTTCATGGCCAGTACCAACAATTTCAAATGCCTGAACTAATGGGACTCCAGCCTTCATCATAGTGGCTATCTGACGTGAGAAAATTGCAATGTCTAATGGTGTAATGGGCTTCTTCTTTGGGCCACCAAGCCCAAACAAAGGTTTGGGCTTGGGTTTAATTTTAAGTACATTAATTCCCTCACGCCTAAGTTGAGCTTTCGCTAAAGCTGAGTTTTTTGCCTGCACCTCCCCTTTTTTACGATTTCCATTTCTATCTGCACCTTCCCAAACAAAAATAGGAGCTGGTTTCTCTTTAGTCGTAGCCATTGCTAATCCTTAATTATAAAAGCTTTTTTATTAGTCTTTAGAGCTTAAATTTTATAGCTTAATCTTTAGTAACACGGTTTACTTCTTCAAGACTGGTGATACCATCCATTACTTTTTTTAATCCAGATTCTCTTAAGTCAGGAATACCTTCTTTTTTAGCTTGATTGGCTAAATCCAGTGCATTACCCCCTTCCATAATAATACGTCCCATTTCATCTGAGATTTTCATTACCTGGTATATTCCTACTCGACCTTTATAACCCCCATTACAACTTGAACAACCAACGGGTTTATAAATTGTGAAGTTCTGGGAGACATTTTCTTCTGTAAATCCTTCTTCCAACTTTGCTTCTTTAGGCACATCATGTGGTGCTTTACAATTTTCACATAAACGGCGAGCCAGTCGCTGAGCAATAATTAAGCTGACTGCTGAGGCAATATTATAGGGAGGAACTCCCATATTCATTAGTCGACCAAGTGTTTGAGGGGCATCATTAGTGTGTAGTGTTGAAAGTACCATGTGGCCTGTTTGAGCCGCTTTAATACCGATTTCTGCAGTTTCTAAATCACGTATCTCACCAACCATGACAATATCGGGATCTTGACGAAGGAAAGAACGAAGTGCAGCAGCAAAAGTTAAGCCTGTTTTAGGATTAACATTAACCTGGTTAACGCCTGGTAGGTTGATTTCAGCAGGATCTTCTGCTGTAGAAATATTTACTTCTTCAGTGTTTAGGATGTTCAAACCAGTGTAAAGTGAAACTGTTTTGCCAGAACCGGTAGGACCTGTCACCAAGATCATTCCCTGGGGTTTAGATAATGCATCCAAATAAAGATCTTTTTGGAAACTTTCATATCCTAGTGCATCAATACCCAACTGAGCGCTGCTTGGATCAAGAATACGTAATACTGCTTTTTCACCAAATAGAGTTGGGCAAGTACTGACGCGAAAATCAATTGCTCTGCTTTTAGAAATTTTCATTCTCATTCGACCATCTTGAGGAATTCGTCGCTCTGAGATATCAAGTCGTGATAACACTTTAATACGTGCTAAAATTCGAGGTGTCAGATTTACAGGAGGTTTGGCTACTTCTTCCAAAATACCATCGAGCCTTAAACGTACTCTAAAAAATTTTTCATAAGGTTCAAAATGAATGTCTGACGCACCTTTATTAATGGCATCTAACAATATTTTATTTACAAATTTTACAACAGGGGCATCATCTGAGCCACTACCAGTGTCATCATCTTCTTTTTCGGTGTCTTCGTAATCAAGGCCTTCCAGGTCGTCGTCATCAAAATCGGACATGTTCATACTATCATCCGCTTCAGCTAGTGCTTTTGTAATTGCAGTTTCAAGTTTGTCTGCTTCAACAAGAATAGCTTCAGTGCTTAGGCCGGATTGAAATTTGATTTCATCCAAAGCACCTATATTTGTGGGATCGGCTACGGCAACAAATAATCTGGCTCCTCGTTTAAACAGAGGCAAAGCATGATGTTTGTTAATAAGGTTTTCTTTGATCACCTTAACAGTATCTTTATCAAGCTCAACAGTACTAATATCAAGTATCGGTGTACCAAATTCAGTTGATGCAATGGATGCAATATCTATCGACTTAACCAATTCCTTTTTGGTTATATATTGAACAAAAGGGAGTTTATCCTTTTTGGCTGCTTCCAATGCATTAAGAGCATCCTCTTCATTAAGAAAGCTTTGCATGACAAGTTGTCGAGCTAAACCTGTTAGCTGAGTTGTTTGTTGTGCTAGTGCCATAGTTGCCTAATATTCGCCTGTTATTTAATCTATGTGTGTGAGTGTCTTCTGAAGGTTGACACACTATCTCTATATATTCTAGTACGAACTTTAATTATAGCCAAAAAATTATTGTTTTTTCTCAATAAAGTTATAAAAATGAGATATATTTCATGAAAAATAGGAATTTTTAACTATAATTTAATTTTTTAATGATTAAATGGTAGAGTAATTACTTAATTTATTTAAAAATGATGGTATTGTCGATTAAATATAATATTTGTGAAAATATTGGGGGCTCTCCAGAAGCCTATGAAAAGAAAAAAAGTGTGCCATTATTGATTGTGGAAGAATTACACTCAAACATTTTGAAGCCATTGACAAACATAATGATTTTCTTCAATTAACTGCGGTTTGTGATACTGATAGGGATTTGGCAACATGTATTGCAGCTGAAAAAAATTGTATTGCTTATCACTCGTTAACTATTTTATTGGAACAAACCGATGCAGAATGTATTATTTTCTGTACTCCAAGTGGTCTTCATGCTTGTCAGACGATCTTATGCGCTAAGGCAGGAAAACATGTAGTAACTGAAAAAACAATGGACACATGCTGGAAAGATGGCTTAAAAATGGTCAAAGCTTGTGATGATGCCGGAGTTGAACTGTTTGTGGTTAAGCAAAATCGTCGCAATACAACTTTACAACTTCTAAAAAATGCCATTGATAAGAAGCGTTTTGGTACAATCTATATGGTTCAGGTTAATGTTTTCTGGACGCGACCCCAAGAATATTATGATCAGGCAAAATGGAGAGGAACTTGGGAGTTTGATGGTGATGTACTAATGAATCAGGCAAGCCACTATATTGATTTTCTTGATTGGTTAATCGGTCCTGTTAAAAGTGTGCAAGCAATGATTGCTACACTAGCGCGTGATATTGAAGTTGAAGGCACCGCTGTGATGAATGTTAGATGGCGCTCAGGTGTATTAGGTTCAGTGAGTGTTATGATGCTGATCTACCTAAAAAATCTGGAAGGTTCAATCACCATTATTGATGGAAAAGGCAGAGTTAAAGTAGGCGGTGTTGCCGTTAATGAAATTGAATAGTGGAACTTTGAAGAACCTGAGCCTGATGATCAAAAAATACAAGCAGCAAGTTATGAAACCACTTCAGTTTATGGCTTTGGTCATCCGCTTTACTATAAAAATGTGATTGATACACTCAATGGTGTAACCAAAGCAGAGACAGACGGGCGGGAAGGTTTGAGATCGCTTGAGTTATTATTTGCCTCATACCTTTCTGCAAGGGATGGTAAAAAAATATCATTATCTTTAGAGTATTGATGGTACCAAATGAATTATTCCTCTCATCCAACAGCAATTATTGATAATGGAGTTCAAATTGGTCAAGAAACTCACATTTGGCATTGGATTCATGTGTGTTCTGGTGCAGAAGTTGGTAATGCCTGTTATTTGGGACAAAATGTTTTTATAGGTAATAAAGTAAAAATACAAAACAATGTTTATGATAATGTGTCTCTGGATGATGGTGTGTTTTGTGGCCCCAGCATGGTTTTTACCAATATCTATAATCCACGCGCTTCTATTGAAAGAAAATCTGAGTATAGAAATACTTTAGTGAAAAAAGGTGTCACTCTCGGGGCTAATTGCACAATTGTTTGTGGCATTACTATTGGGAAGTTTGCATTTATTGAAGCTGGAGTTGTAGTTAATAAAGGTGTGTTGAATTATGCCCTTATGGTAGGGGGCAGCTAAACAAATGATCGTGAGTGTATCTATTATTTATTTAAGGTCATGGAATTAAAAGTATGCAATTTATTGATTTACAAACTCAGCAAGAAAAGATCAGAGATAAAATTGAGCAGCGAATAAAAACGGTTCTGGATCATGGTAAATATATTATGGGACCAGAGGTTTCTGAATTAGAAGAAGTATTGGCTAATTTTGTAGGAGTCAAACATTGCATTGGAGTCTCAAGTGGTACAGATGCACTACTTATTGCAATGATGGCTTTGGAAATTGGACCTGGTGATGAAGTAATTACATCGCCATTTACATTTATTGCTACTGGTGAAATGATTGCTTTGTTAGGCGCTAGGCCTGTATTTGTTGATATTGATCCTAAAACTTACAATATTGACCCCCAAAAAATTGAACAAGCCATCACAAATAAAACAAAAGCAATTATGCCTGTTAGTCTTTATGGACAATGTGCAGACATTGATGAAATAAATTTAATCGCAGAAAACTATCAAATACCTGTGATTGAAGATGGTGCCCAAAGTCTCGGTGCTACATACAAGGGTAAGCAATCTTGTTCACTAACCACTATCGGCTGTACAAGTTTTTTTCCTTTCAAACCACTCGGTGGTTATGGTGATAGTGGGGCTTGCTTCACAAATGATGAGCATTTGGCTAAACTCATGCGTGAAATTAGAGTGCATGGCCAGGACAAGCGTTATCATCATTCTAGAATTGGAATAAATGGTCGAATGGATACACTGCAAGCTGCTATAGTGCTCGCTAAATTTGAACTCTTTTCTGATGAAGTTAAAAAAAGAAATATAATAGGTGAGCGCTATACAGAGCTTATTTCTGAAAACTCTCCATCCATTACCACACCATATATTAAAGATGTTAATACTAGTGTTTATGCGCAATATACTCTTCAGGTGAAAAATAGAAATCAACTAATAGAACAATTAAAAAAAGTTTCAATTCCAACCGCAGTACATTACCCTATACCATTAAACCAACAACCAGCTTTAGAGACACAAGAATTTGATTTATCAATATCTGAAAAAGTGTTAAACCAGGTAATGAGTTTACCCATGCATCCTTATTTAACTGAAGATGAACAACAGAAAATAATTATGGCTATGGCTTGATATTATTAATATTTAGAGATACTGTGCCACAGGATTGTTTTTTATGTTAGATATTTCTTAACTATGAAGCTAAAGTCAACTTTTTCTAAAAATGTATTGATACTTTTTAGTGGAGCAGGAATTGCTCAATTGTTGTTGGTGTTAATTACACCATGGTTGACACGTCTTTATAGCCCAGAAGAATTTGGTGTATTTTTAATGTTCCTTGCAATCATAGGAATAATACAACCAGCTGTAACTGGTCGATATGATAAAGCAATCATCTTGCCAGGAATTGAAAAAAATGCGGTTAATATTATTGTCCTAATAGGCATTATTTCTACCATCTTAAGTTTATTCATCTATGTTCTGATCATTCTTGCTCCTAAATATTTATCTATACTTTTTTTTGACTCACAGCAATATAAAAAATTGCTTTTTATTATTCCCCCGACTCTTGTTTTATATGCTTTAAATCAATCTCTTATTCAATGGTTAGTACGCAAAGGACAGTATAAAAATATTACTCTTGCACGAGTTATACGCTCATTAGGAATAGCTGTTGGTCAGATAGGTTTAAGCCAATTTAATCTACACTCTTATGGTTTGATATTAGGTTTTATGGTGGGTGAAGTCTTAATCTTTGTTTTTTTATATAGACTGTTTATGCAACAAATAAAGGGACTTATATACACCATCAGTAAGGTAAGAATTGTTGCTCTTGCTAGAAAATATAAAGATTTTCCAAAATTTGATGTCATTTCATGTGTTTTTAATCAAGCATCACATCAAATGCCAATTATATTTTTGGGTGCCTTTATTAGTATTGAAGTTGCTGGACTTTATGGTTTAACACAAAGAGTTCTCGCGACGCCGATTGGCTTAATAAGTACTTCAATTGTCGATGTTTTTAAAAAAACAGCTAATACTAATTACAGGAATACTGGCTCATGTCGTTCTGATTATGTGCAGTTATTTGGAATTCTCCTTAAATTATCAATCCTACCTTTCATAATACTGTTTGTTTGGGGTGAAGGTTTATTTGCGTTTGTTTTTGGAGATGAGTGGCGTTACTCTGGATATTATGCACAAATTTTGTCATTAGCATTATTTATAAGATTTATCTCAAATCCACTTAGTGCAATGTTTCATATTGCTGAAAAACAAAAATATAATCTTTATGGAAATATATTACTCTTTATTTCTACACTAGTCTTTGGTATGCACTTAATGATATTTAGAAGTGTTATCGATGCCTTGATCTTATTTACAATCATTAATTTCTGTATTTATATATGGTACATCTATTTCTCATATCGTATCACTGAGAATAGGAGTTAATATCTTTAAGAACTGTTTTAGCCTTCTCTTCCCAAGTGTTGTTTTCTGCATAGTATTTAATCTCAGGGATTATTGCTTGTAAACTTTTTTTAAGTATTTGAGGAGTTTTGAATAAATGATTAATTTCATCATATGAACCGCATATACCTAATTTATTTTTAAGAATAAAGTCACCAATAGATGTGTTAGAAAAACTGATTAAAGGTATTCCATAACTTAATGATTCAAATGCTTTATAGGGCATTGCTAATTTTCGATATGGGTGTTCATTGTATAGCATAACGGAGGCATCTGCTTTTTGATATTCACTCATAAGAGTCTTATCATTCTGATATGATATGATTGTGATATTTTTGTATTTATTAAAATGGTAATGATCAATATAGGTGCTTAATTCATGTTTTCGTACAATCAGTGTGAGATTAATCCCTTTGTTATTTTCAATAAGCTTTAATAGCGGAGAAATATCATTTAATGGAGGTTGTAGACCTCCAACATAGAGTAGCTGTAAGGTCTGATTTATAACTTTGGGTGGTTTTATAAGAGGCTGAGAATAATTGTGAGGAGGAGTGCATCCGGGTAATAATACTTTATACGAACTCTTACGTTCTTCTCCTAGATAATCAATCATATCTAAAGATGGAACATAAATAATATCAAAATATTTTTTTATAAATTTCCATTCCAGCTGATAGAATAACTTTAAAATAATTGCTATAGGCTTAAAATACAGGCTAAATAGTAAATCACCAGCCCAAAAAGCATCTCGATAATAAATTGATAACTTAACACCGGATTGTTTTAAACTTCTAATATATAAGTAGTCAGAAAAGATATTAATTCTTTTTTCAAGCAGGCATTGAATAAAAAAAGGTCTATTTATTGACTCAAGATAAAGACCCTTAATTCCTTGCTCTTTTAAATTATAAAAGCGCTTTTGTCCCAGTTGTGCTATCAGCTCTTTGTTACATATAGATTTAAATGCCTTGAGCATCAAGGTGGGCCTGATTGTGCTTGCTTTATTTGAAGAGCCATCGAGATCATAGGGATAAATGTAGGCAAAAAGATTCATTGCGTCACTTTTGAAAGTATATTTTTAAGCAATTCAGAAGCAGTATAGTCTATAAGTAAAGAGGAACCAAATGTAATTGATGATGCAGTAAATAAACCTCCACGGTGTCCATAAGGCTCTCTGATGATCATATCTGCACCACCACCTTTGTTCATTCCTTTTGCAATAAGTATAGAATCTTTTGGTGCTGTTGTAGTTAGTTTATCTGTCTCCCAACCTGAAGCACCTGAACCAGTTAATCCTGAAGCAAGGCCGGGTCGACCAGGATCGTATCTGTTTGAAGATTGTAGGGTATTTTGGAGTAAAGACTTTTCTCCAAAAATAGGGTAGTTTTTATTGATTGGTATGCCTTTAAAACACCAATGCTCAGGTTTTAATATTTTATAAGGTGCACAAGTGCCATAATCATTCATACTGAAACGGACGGCGGTGAGTTGACTTTCATCAGCATAACTTTGTGCAAAAGATAAGCTAACACATCGTGTAGAACCATCTGGATAAAACTCTATCTCACGATACATTGTATTACCGGAAAGGTTTAGTAACCATAAATGGTTATTAGTATGAGACTTATAAACTGCATCATACATTTCACGTGTCCAATACTCACAGTGCGATGAGAGTATTAAGGCATTGTATTGAGATAAAACCTCTGGGTTCTTGTGTAATTCAAAACCACTGATTAAATCATAATTAATATTTTCGCGCTCTAACCAGGCAAGTAAGCGCCATTCTGCGCTGGCAAGATGGTTAGTAAAGGGGAGATAAACAGAGCTACCTTCAAGCAAGCAATTACTATAAGGTCTTTTTATGGTTAATTTTTTAAACTTCCAGGATGGAGGCTGATATTTTATCATTGTTTTAATAATATCAATGACTTTGACTGGAAGGGTTTTGGCTAGTATTGCACTGAATTTTATGTAGAGTAGTCTTTTGGGTGAAATA
>JAPHSW010000179.1 GCA_026196615.1 Gammaproteobacteria bacterium
GAAAGATAAATTAAAGATAAGAAAGAAATTAATTTTTTTCACAAAGATTTTGCCTTTGATAAAAGCACCTGAGCGTTCTTATCTGCTTCAAGCAAAGATTCCTTACTTTGCACGCCAACAATTTGATGCATCTTTTTACCTTCGGTAGAAAGATATGAAAATACGGGTGTTACAAAGGCTTTATATCGAGTACCCAATTCACGTTCAGTAATCCTTTCTCCCGTAGGTAAACGCAATCTCTTACCACTTTCTGAGTCAACATACGCCAACACATAATGAGAGGTATAGATTTGTTTCACTTCAGCAGAAGAAAATGCTTCTACATTGGTTTTTTCACAATAACCACAGCCATATCGTCCAAAATAAACAAAGACTGGCTTGGACTGTTCCTTTGCCAGTTTCATAGCTTCATCAAAAGAATAAAAGGGATAACCTTTGGGGCCATCAGAAAACGAATGCTGACTCATTAATAGCAACAAAATCAATAATAATTGTTTAAACATATTTTTCTCATTAAATATTAGCTCCAATACAGGATTAGAGCGTATATACTTTTAATCGTTCAGTCTTTGAATAATAGAAAGTTTATTTATAAATTACAAACTGGATTATTTATCTGAATTTGCATCAAAAATATCATCATTTTTATCTATAAAAATGACATTCAAAACAAAGCTCTTTATAGAATATAAAGCCAATAATAACTTGCTTATGACTATAAGCTTAGTACTAATAAACCTGATGAGTTTTATTTTAAAAGATCAAATTACGAGAAAATTTTGTAGATATAGACGAATCCAATCCACCTTTTTGCAATGATATTTAGGAATTATTTCAGAAGTTAGGGATAACTTCTATTAAGGTTTACCACTTATAATCTGGTCAATGTGGCAACAATGCCCAAGAGTCTCAAACTTCGCATAATATCAGCCAGATGTGTCCGATCACGTACTGAAAGAGTGAAATCCAGTGAATAAAGTTGATCTTCTCTATCGGCGGTTACAACATGCTCAATATTGGCTTCACTATCAGCGATGGCTGAAGCGATGGTAGCAAGAACACCTTTGCGATGTTCAACAACCACTCTCAAGGCGACACTGAACTCAGAATCAATCGCATCACTCCATTCAACATCAATCCACTTTTGAACTTGATTTTGAGCATCTTTCGCATTTTTACAGGATTTTTTGTGAATAACAATACCACGCCCTGAGCTGATATAACCAACAATTGAATCACCAGGTATCGGGTGACAACATCGTCCATAATGGACAACCATGCCTTCTGTACCCTTAATGTTAAGAGAAATGCCACTTTTCTTTTGTGATTTGTCTAATGCATCACAATGTTCTGGTAATAAGTTTCGAACCACCAATTGTGGTATACGATTGCCCAAACCCACCTGGTTTAATATGTCATCAAATGACTTAAGATTATAATCTTTAATCACTCGATCAATACGGCTCTGAGATAAGTCCTGTACAGTCATATTAAAGTTAGCAAGACATTTATTTATCAGACGAGTTCCAAGAGCAATAGACTCATCTCTTTGCAAGTTTTTCAGCATATTTCGAATATTACTGCGAGCCTTTGCAGTAAACACAAAATTTAACCATGATGGATTAGGAGACGCCCCTGGAGCAGTAATAATTTCAATGGTTTGACCATTTTTTAAGCGTGTACTTAAGGGGGCATGCTGATGATTAATTTTACCTGCAATACAGGCGCCACCCACATCTGTGTGCACTGCATAAGCAAAATCAACAATTGTGGCGCCTCTTGGCAGCTCCATTATTTGCCCTTTAGGCGTAAAGACATAGACTTCAGATGGAAATAAATCTACTTTAACACTTTCAAGAAATTCAATGGAATCACCGGCATTTTGTTGCAGATCTAATAGGCTTTTAAGCCATTCTCTTGCTTTAGCCTGGGCAATAACCCCACCGTTGTTCTCTCCTTCCTTATACCCCCAATGAGCCGCAATACCATTTTCAGCCACTCTATGCATATCTGTTGTGCGTAATTGAACTTCAATTGGCACTCCAAATGGACTGAATAAAATAGTATGTAGTGACTGGTAACCATTAACTTTGGGAATCGCAATATAGTCTTTGAATTTTCCAGGAACAGGCTTGTATAAGGCATGAACAGCGCCTAAAGAACGATAACAACTGTCCACACAATCAACGACGACCCGAAACGCGTAAACATCATACACTTCCGAAAAAGGCAGGTTTTTACTTTGCATCTTTCGATAAATACTATACAAATGTTTTTCTCTTCCCAAAACATCACATGCAATGCCTTCATGGGAAAGACGGTTTTCTACTGCTTCCTGAATTTTTTGAACAATGGTTTTTCGATTGCCTCGAACCTTTAAAATAGATTCTTTCAGGACCCGATATCGCATGGGATAATAGGCTTTAAAACCCAAATCTTCTAATTCATGACGTAGTACATTCATACCCAGTCGATTAGCAATCGGAGCATAAACTTCCAGAGTTTCAGCGGCAATACGACGTGCTTTTTCAGGTCGCATAATACCTAATGTACGCATATTGTGAAGTCGATCAGCCAACTTAATCAGGATAACTCGAATATCCTTGACCATGGCTAGAATCATTTTTCGGAAACTTTCAGCTTTGGCTTCTTGCTTATTATCAAAATGAATGTGATCGAGCTTGGTCACACCATCTACAATTTCAGCAACTTCTTCACCAAACTTTTTAGCAATTTGTTCTTTGTGAGTTTCTGTGTCTTCAATAACATCATGTAAAATGGCAGCAATCAACGTATTTTCATCCATGCGCATTTCAGCCAGGATTCTGGCCACCGCAATAGGATGATAAATATAGGGTTCACCCGTCATTCTTGTTTGCCCTTCATGGGCTTCAGCACCAAACAGGTATGCATGATAAACGGCACTGACCTGATCTTCATCCAGATAAGTGTTCAGCATTGCACAGAGATCACTAATTAGAAACAAGAGAAAGAGTCCTGTCAGAATTAAATATTATGGAGGAAATGATTGGGTTTCCCCTTAATTTATGGTTAGTTAAAGGGGAAAAAAGCGTTTTTATAATTTGGAATCTATACTGAATCTTCGCTAGTCATCTCTTGACCAGCTTCTTCAACTGAAGTCATAGAGGTGCCCATATGAGACATAGCAGAAACTTCACTTAAAATTTCAGGACCTATTTTTCCTTCAGCAATTTCTCTTAAAGCAATGACTGTAGGCTTGTCATTCTCTGATTCAACTAAAGGTTCCTGACCATTGGAAATTTGGCGAGCACGCTTGGTTGCAACCATCACCAATTCAAAACGGTTTTCTACATTATCAAGACAATCTTCAACTGTCACTCGTGCCATTGGTGTTATACCCCTGAATATTTATGTTTATATAAAATATTTCTAATATATATTAGAGAACCAGCTATTGTACTAAATCAACTGATTATCTACAAGTGATAAAAATGAAACTCTATTCGCCTAAAAGTTCACCAATGAGATCATGATGGCGTCGACATTGTGATGTCTGGCGAAGTCGAAAAGCATAAACCAACGCTTTTAGCTCACCCAAAGCATGGGAAAATTGGTCATTCACAATTAGGTATTCAAATTCCTTGTAATGTGACATTTGAGCGATTGACTCGTTCATTCTTGCATCAATCACATCACTTGAGTCCTGACCACGCTCTTGCAGACGTGATAATAACTCTTCTCTAGAAGGTGGTAAAATAAAAACATTGGTGCAGCAGTCAAACTGTGTTCTGACCTGTTGAGCACCCTGCCAGTCAATTTCCAGAATAATATCAATCCCGGCTTTTAATTTTTCCTTAATTTGTCGCTTGGAAGTCCCATAATAATTTCCAAATACTTCAGCATGCTCAATAAATTGTTCTTCAGCGATCATTTGTTCGAAGGTTGCCTTTGTTACATAGTGATAATCAACACCTTCTCGCTCTCCTGGGCGTTTTGCTCTAGTCGTATAGGAAACAGAGACTTCAATCAGATCAGTTTCTTCAAGCAAAGCTTTAACCAGGCTGGTTTTACCCGCACCCGATGGAGCACTTATGATATACAACATGCCGCAATCAGTTTCTGGGCTATGGTTAAACATAAATTATTCTCTTCCTATTTCAAATTTTTTCAAAAATAACATGAGTAAAACTATTCAATATTTTGTATCTGCTCACGCATTTGTTCAATCAGTACTTTCATATCAACTGAGGCTTGAGTAGTAATATTAGAAATAGATTTTGATCCCAAAGTATTTGCTTCCCGATTAAGTTCCTGCATCAGAAAATCTAAACGTCGACCAATAGCTTCATCATTGTTCATCGTCCGATCAATTTCATCAAGATGAGTATCAAGGCGATCAATTTCTTCTGCAATATCTGCTTTTTGAGCAATATAAACCATCTCCTGTTCAAGACGACCATTATCAGGCTCAACAGAAAGAGTAGCCATTATAGTTTGTAACTTGTCTTCCAGGCGTTCACGCTGAGTTTGCAAAATTTCAGGCATTGTATTTCTCACCTTATCAATGACAATCCGCATCTCATTCGAACGTTGAGAGATCATTTGCTGTAGAGCATGACCCTCTCTTTTTTTACCTTCATTTAATTCATCAAGCACAGTATCCAATAAAGGCAATACAGAATCGTTTATAGCTTCCTGATCAACACTTTGACTGTCCAGAACACCAGGCCAATTCAAGACATCAATAGCTTTAACAGGTGATGCATTATAAATCAGTTTATCAATATCATGCAGAGTTTTTGCAAGTTGTTCGGCCAACTCTCGGTCATAGGCTATGTGATGAGCACCTTCTTGTTGTACATTAAGATGTATTAAGATATCCAGCTTGCCGCGTTTCAATGTAGCCTTGGCCTTATCTCGAATTTTTAATTCCAATGCCCTTAATTCATCAGGCATTTTAATACTCATTTCTAAAAAACGATGATTGACACAGCGTAGTTCAATGGAAATAGAGCCCCATGGCAATTTTTCTTCCTGCCTTGCGAAAGCTGTCATACTTTTAACCATAGTCGCTCCATAAATGTTTGATTTTCACCAATGATTGTAGCATAGTCGATAGTATTTCTATTGTTATCTAACTATAATCTTAATAATAAGCAGTATGGATACTGAAACATTCAAATGAATAACAATACAGTTTACCGTTCTATCAATTTAAGTCAAAAAAGAAGTTAACAGGATTAATCAAGACTCATGGCTCACAATATAGCCCCCCTACCAAATGGTACACAGGTTGATGATTACATTATTGACAGTGTATTAGGTGGTGGTGGGTTCAGCATTGTTTATAATGCTCATTACGCATCCGATGAAGCTCAAACAGTTATCATCAAAGAATTTATGCCCAAAAAACTCGCTGTGCGTATCAATGATACAGATGTTGCTAGTCTGGATCCTTCCGCACCTGAATCATACAATAAAGGTCGTAAACTGTTTTTCCAGGAAGCCAGTACACTTGCCACACTGAAACACCCCAACATTGTTGATGTAACCAACTTTTTTCAAACCAATGGAACCGCTTATATGGTGATGAAAGACGAGAAAGGGGTGAATTTACAAGATTATATTCGAAAATATAAAGGGAAACTCAGTGAAAAATTACTGAGAAAAGTATTTCCACAACTATTATCTGGCGTAAAGCTTTTACATGATAAAGATTTACTTCATTTGGATATCAAGCCCAGCAATATCCACTTGCGTCAGGGAGGCAGGCCTTTACTCCTGGATTTTGGTGCGGTAAGAGAGAAGATGAAAACCCGCCTCTACGATGCTCGTATTGTTGCGACTGCAGGTTTTGCGCCCATTGAACAGGTAACAGAGCGTGGCTACATGGGACCATGGACTGACATATATGCCATTGGCGCGACAATGCGTAGCTGTATAGAAGGTACACCGCCGCCGCCGGCCAATAAACGAAAAGACAATGATCCAATGAAACCGGCTGTCACTGCATTTAAGAGAAAATACAGTAAAGTTATTTTAGAAGCAATAGACTGGGCCATGGAGCCTGATCCACGCTTACGCCCTCAGAGTTGTGATGAACTGCTGGAAATGCTCAGCCAGATGCCAGCTGAAGATGAATCCAAATCTCTCCTGGAAAAATTAAGTTTTGAGAATATATCCAGTGTTCTACCCTGGACAAAATCCAAAAAAGAGGATGAACTTTAAGTCACCCCTTTTGAAACTAAAAACTGGGCATAAGCCATATCTGTTTTTAAAATATGATTAGTTAACCACTCTTTCAAGAATGCCATCACCTCAACACCAATAATAAAATCACCATCAAGCATTTTTTGTTGAAGCTCTTCAACCTGTTGAATCAATGCTTCATGTTCATTTTTATGTGCCTGTGATTCATCATACCCATGTTGAGCAAAGAGCTCTTCTTCATAGCCAAAATGCTTAACAGTATAAACAGCCAGGCCTTCAAAAATTTTTGCCAAGACTTCATTAGCTTGACCATTTTCTAAAGCATCGTTTAATGTATTGAGCATATTAAGCAGTATTTTATGTTGCTCATCAATCGATTCAATTCCAACACTCAATCGATCGTTCCATGGAATCAGTGGCATTTTGCCTCCTTAAGACAAAAAATATCAGGCATATAATGAATCATTGATGATAACTTATCGATCTAACATATGCGAGAAAATAACATACAAGACCTTCATATTTTACTCAATACGATTTCGACCATTTGCTTTAGCTCGATACAGTGCATTATCCACTTGATTTATAAAATCTTTAAACGAATTCTTTTCCACACAGGTCAATTCAGAGGGGGTTATTTCTAATAAACCTGAACTCAGTGTCACTTCAAAGTTTATTTTGCCATAAGCTTTTAAACCTTGTGTAAATGCCTGACTGATATTATTGAGCACCTGTTTCACATGACTTTTATTTGAGGCAGGTAAAATTAATAAGAATTCATCACCACCATACCTAAAAATCAAGTCTGAAGCTCTTAATTGATCTTTTAAAATATTAGCAAAAAGCTTTAATACATAATCACCTTCGTTATGCCCATAAGTATCATTAACTGATTTAAAGTGGTCTAAATCACACATAGCCAAAACAAATGATGTACCCGTTACAAAAGAAAATTCACATTGATCATAAAATAATTGCTCAAGTAAAGAACGGTTTAATACATCAGTTAAAGGATCTTTAACTGATTTTAACATAATCATCTTGTTATCAAGCAATGCGAGTTCTGTTCCTATTTCCAACGAGATAAACTCTGCCTTTTCCAGATAGATCATACCCGCATGGCAATCACAATGATTTGTCGAAATCATATTTTCAATTTTTGATGCAATAAAATGCAAAGTTTTATGTAATGTAATTATTTCATCATATTTTTTTTCATCAGAAAAACTTGCTTTACCTTCCCCTTTCAACCATTGACCAAAAATACATAAAGATGGATTTAATTCAGGCATATCTTTAGTATTTTGGTTTTCCATCACAAAAACTAATTTATCAAGCCATAAAATATGAGCTTCATAATGCTGAAGATAATTATTCTGCATCTCAGATAAGCTTTTCAGACGTAAACTATTACGTTTATGTAATGCTTGTATATAATTTTCTAGATAGATACTCGCAATTTTATTAGACAAATCATCAAAAAGTTCACATAAAAAAATCACCCCATCAACGACTTTAATTTCAAGCAGCTCATGAATGAAAATAGACTTGATATAACCCAGTTCATTAATAATTACGACGTAGGGTATTCCATAATTCAAATTAATTTCTGCAATTTTTTTATAGTCTGCTTCTTTTAAATTACCCGTCGCATTAATGATTTTAGTTGCCAAATCATAGAATACTTTCCTAAACTCATTGAGTTGTTCTTCCTTAAAGTGTTCATGTCTAAATTCTGTTGATAGAAAATCATCAACAAATAATTCCATTATGCCATCAATTTTTGGAGTTAATAGTTCAGGTATTTGATACATACATTTCTCATATCTGCCAATTAAAAAAACAAATTAAATTTTATTTAATAAATAATAAGCTACAAACTCATATTTTGACAATAATTTTGTGTAATTTGTTTTGATAAGATCTTGAGACAAAAAGAATAAATGTCTTTTTGAGGGGATAAATTAAAGAAAAAATAATCAGCTTGAGCTCGTAATGAAAATAACTCAAGCTGTATTCCAAAGTCAATCAGGTAGTCAGCGCCACCTTAAAATTCTATTTTTAAATAAATAAACTCACATCAGCTTTAGCAGCGATGGGTAAGAAGCTTGCAGCACCGACCCATTCACTCACATCATCAATAAAATCATTCTGTTCATAATTAAACAGATCCACAGTCATCTGACAGGCAACCATATTCACTCCTGCCTCTAAAGATAAGTCTCGTAACTCATCAATCCCTGCAACGCCTTTAGCTTTGGTCGTTTGCGACATCATAACCGTTGCCATACTTTCAAAACCTGGAATATTAGATGAAATAGCATTAGGCATATTTATATTAATATTTTTTAACCATTGAGGACCAAAAGGCATTTTCATGGGCATCGCAGGATTACCTAAGGGACTTACCTTTAACTGTAAATCCTTTTTTAATAATTCTAAACCATAGAAAGTAAAAAAGATGGAAACATCCCAGCCTAGTGCCGCTGCTGTTGAAGCAAGAATAAAGGGAGGATAAGCCATATCCATAGTGCCTTTAGTGGCAATAATGGTCATAGAAGGTATTTTATTCTCCTGGTGCTTTTCCATTTCTTCTTCAAATTTGTGATGAAACCAGGAATCCAATTCTTCAGGCTTGATCAATAAGTTATCTGCGATTGTTTCATTTTTCACAGTCAATTCAGTTGGCATCGTTCTTCTCCTTTTGGACATTTAAGCTTAATCTCCTGGCTTGTTCAGCAAGCAACAGTCGAGATCGGTTTGATGCATCTATAAATTTTTCTCCTAAAATCCAGATATAGTAGACCAGTCAGTAAACTTATTATTTAATAAAAAAGCTAGAATCAGTACATCCCAGCAATAGTTTCTACAAACAAATAACAGACCGGTCAATTACTTATTCTGGTTTTAAAAAGACACCATAATCAAAGTGCCTTTTCAGTGTTTGTTAATTGTTAGCCATCTTACGTTTCTGATATTAATCAGCCAGGCCTTTAAACCCAATGAGTTTAGAAACATGGGGCAATAGTTGCTTTACAACTTCAGGATCATTTTTAGTTTTGGCCACCAGCAATACACCTTCACCATAGGCCAGACAAACCTGAGCTAACTCAGAAGTATTTGCTGCTTCATCAATTTCACCTGCTGCTTTAGCATCATCAAGTACATCAACAAATACATAAAAAATTGATTCAAATAACGTTTCTACTTTTTTTCTAATTTCTTCATCCTGGGTACTCATTTCTAGAGCAATATTTCCCATTGGACAACCCAACACATAGCCATATTCTTCCTTAAGATGCAGCTGGTGCTGATATGCGTATTCAATAAAACGTTCAAAACGTTTAGATGGCGTTAAATCTTTAGCAAATGCAGGCAGCAAGATACTTTCAATCATTTGCATTTTAAGCTGTTCCAGTACTTCTACCGTTAATGCACTTTTTGAAGAAAAAAAATGATAAAAACTTCCTTTCTGTACTTTTGCATCTTTGCAAATCTCTTGCACACCAACATCGCTATAACTTCTGGAGTACATCAATTCTTGTGCACTATCCAATAAACGCTGTTTGGTTTCTTGACCTTTAGACATGTACTAATAACCTTTGGCTTAACTTTATTCTAGTTGACCGCTCGGTAAAGTCAACCTTTTTGTTAACTATATGTAAGAAAATAGAAATATTCATACATATTTCTACTATCAGAATGTTATAATTTTACCACTTTTCCAATATTTAATTGATATATTTTAAAACTTTAGCCAGTCAATCACTAGGATAAAGCTTTATAAGGGAATAAATCTCCCACAACCCCTAATTTACAGGAAACAAATTCTATGAGTTCTAGCGGTACTAAACGTCCCAGCGGTCGTGCGAATGATGAACAGCGGACGGTCAAAATCACCCGTAATTACACCAAACATGCTGAAGGTTCTGTTTTAATCGAAAGTGGTGATACTAAGGTTCTTTGTACTGCATCTGTTGAAAATAAGGTTCCAGGATTTTTACGAGGCAAAGGCCAGGGATGGGTAACCGCTGAATACGGTATGCTACCACGCTCTACCGGTGGCAGAATGCGTCGTGAATCCTCTGCGGGAAAACAAAGTGGCCGCACAATGGAAATTCAGCGTCTTATTGGCCGTTCTCTGCGGGCAGTCATTGATCTGGAAGCTCTGGGAGAAAATACCATTACTTTGGACTGTGATGTCATTCAGGCTGATGGTGGAACCCGTACAGCATCGATTTCGGGTGCTTACGTTGCTTTAGTTGATGCGGTTAATTATATGCTAGAAAAGCAAATGATTACCAAAAGTCCAATTCATGGTCATGTTGCTTCGATTTCAGTTGGTATTTATAACGGTGCTCCCGTTCTTGATCTGGATTATGCTGAAGATTCTAATGCTGAAACAGACATGAATATTGTCATGAATGAAGCGGGTGGTTTTATAGAAGTACAAGGTACTGCTGAAGGTCACGCATTTCAACCTGAAGAGTTGACCGCAATGCTTGAATTGGGTAAAAAAGGCATTAACCATTTGATTGAAAAACAAAATGAATCCCTGAACTCTTAGGAAACAGCTTCTCATAAGAATGATTAGCTCAGTGATAAAATCAATCAACATTTAAGAAAGAGTATAAAAATGAGTTTGGATAAAAAAATTGTTTTAGCCAGTGGCAACAAAGGCAAGGTCAGAGAATTTGTAAAAATGTTCACTGATTTGGGACTAAATATCATCCCACAAACTGAACTAGGTGTCGGAGACGTACCGGAAACAGGAACAACTTTTGTCGAAAATGCCATCATCAAAGCACGTTATGCTTCAGAAATTACTGGGATGCCTGCAATTGCCGATGATTCTGGCATTGAAGTTGATTATCTCTGCGGTGTTCCTGGTATCTATTCAGCACGTTATTCAACATTGGGTGGTGATAGCGGTGAATATGGTGGTAAAACAAAAGATGAAAATAATAATTTAAAGCTATTAGATGCTTTAAAAGACGTTGATGATGATAACCTGCGTACAGCACGTTACCAATGTATTCTTGTGTATATGCGACATGCTGCCGATCCAACGCCTATAATATGCCAGGCAGCCTGGGAAGGCATTATTATGCATGAAGAAGTCGGTGAAAATGGTTTTGGCTATGATCCTTTATTTTGGGTACCAGAACATAAAATGTCTTCTGCTCAACTGGACCCTGACATTAAAAATGGTATGAGTCATCGTGGCAAGGCTTTACGTATGCTGCATGATGAGTTGACAGCTTTATATAAAAAATAAAAGTCATCGCATCAATCAAAAGTTAAATTTATTTTTCTATGTAAAATGGAATCAAAAGATAAGAAAAAAGGCTTTGGATTAAAATCTTATTCTTATCTTTTGATATGCCTTTTTTACCTCTAAATAGAACCATGATATGGTCATGAAGTTTAGATGGTATGAGAGAACATCTGGAATAAAAAGATGACAAGTACAATCACTTTTCGAAGCGCAACAAAAGCTGATCTTGTAGAAATTTTAAACTTCACAAAAGATAAAACAGAGTTATTTTATTTTTTTCCTTCTGCAACCTTTCCCTTAACTTTAGAACAACTTGAGAAACAACTTAGTGATCGTCACGAATCAACGGTAATGATTGAAAACAATTCTTTGAAAAAAAATTTAATTATTGGCTTTGCAAATTTTTATAATGTCAAAAATAGAAATATCGGATTTATTGGTAACGTCATAATTAAGTCTGAAAAAAGAAAAAGAGGTTTTGGTAAACAATTAGTACAAACAATGATTAAATCTGGTTTTGAACAGTTAAATTTAAAAGAAGTCCATTTATCATGTTATAAACAAAATACTTCGGCTCTATCATTCTACAAACATATTGGATTTAAACCTTATGCAACTGAAATTCGAAAAGATATAAATAATGCCCCCACAGAATTAATTCATCTGAAAGTAAAAAAGTCAAACTAGAGCATCTTGTTCAACAATAGGAATAATAACAATGAATAGATGAAATGTTTTCTTTTCTAAAGAGTTTCATCCAATCCCATATGTATCTTAAAACCTGATGTATCCCCACAAATTTAAGAGAAAATTCGTGGTTTAAATAAGATCGACTTTCATGGTGAAATATGATCAAATTTGTTTCGACCAAAA
>JAPHSW010000004.1 GCA_026196615.1 Gammaproteobacteria bacterium
CCTATAATTTTAGTCATGATGGATGCTCCTTTTTACTTAATCGTTTCACTTTAAGTATGGCACATTGTGATGCCGATCCTGGGGTGTCCATCTCATCACACATATATAGGAATATTTTCAGTATGCAACAATTGACACGTCTACTTGATATTATGTCTAAGCTTAGAGATCCAGAAAATGGTTGTCCCTGGGATCTGAAACAGGACTATAAATCTCTGGTTCCCTATACACTGGAAGAAGCCTATGAGGTGGCTGAAGCCATTGAATTAGGTGATATGAATGAAGTTAAAAAAGAACTGGGTGATTTGTTATTTCAAGTTGTCTTTTATGCACAACTGGCTAAAGAAGAAGGTTTGTTTGATTTTGATGAGATTGCGGGAGGGATTGCAGATAAAATGGTTTCCAGACATCCCCATGTATTTTCTGATCATCAATATGAGAGTGAAGATGCTTTTTTAAAAGCCTGGGAAGAACAGAAAGAAGTTGAAAAAGCACAGGAAAAAATGTCAAAATCTGAAGAACATTCTGAGCATTTTCAATCACCTGAAAATGTCAGTTTGATGGATGGTATCAGCAAGATCTTACCTGCGATGACCAGAGCAGTAAAAATACAGAAAAAAGCTACCCAGGTTGGTTTTGATTGGGAATCAGCAGAACATGTCTTACCGGTGATTTCAGAAGAAATAGAGGAGCTATCGACTGAATTAAAAGAATCAGAACGTTCTCTTGATAGGATAGAAGATGAACTGGGTGATGTTTTATTCAGTTGTGTGAATCTGGCTCGAAAGCTTAAACTGGATCCGGAAAAAGCTTTGCGTATGAGTAATTATAAATTTTCCCAGCGTTTTAGAAAAATGGAACAATATTATCAATCAGATAGGCAACAGATGGAAAAAGCTTCGCTTGAACAAATGGAACAAGTTTGGCAATCTGTTAAGGAAGTCACTCAATGAGAAAGTATCTTCAGGTTCTCTTAATTGTTTAAAGGCTTACAAATGATAAAAACAATGTGTATTGGACTGCTCATAATATTGAATCTCTTATGTAATGTGCCAGTTTTTTCAGCTAAAGATAATACGATACCTGTGACCGTTAAACCTCTTGAGCAACTTGTCTTTCATCCTGTAAAAAAAGCGCCAGCTCAGGTTGTGACTTTACAAAACAGTTTACTCAGTTCTGAAATATCAGCATTAGTCGATAAAATTTATGTTCAAATTGGAGAACGAGTTGAAAAATATCAATTATTGATCAGTCTGGAATGCGATGACTATGAACTGAATTATCAGCAAATTATTTCAGAAAAAAATGTTTTGTTGGCAGAACGACAGTTTACAGATTATCAGTTTGAACGTTCAAAAAAATTAATAAAAAGTAACAGTGTTTCTAAAGAGGCACATAAAAGATTATCAACAAAAGTTGCAAAAAATTCAGCGCAAATACAATTATTGAATAACAAATTAAAACAATCAGAAAAAAATATTTCACGCTGTCAGATCAAAGCTCCTTTTTCAGGTGTCATTGCTGAACGCTTAGTTCATCTTGGTGAACATGTTTCACCACACACTCCATTAGCCCGTTTGATAGATACTGAAAATTTGGAAGTTGAAGTTCAGGTACCTATTGTACTGATTGATAATATAGACTATAGCTCATTAAACTTTATTTATCGTAATAAACAATATCCACTAAAGATTAGAGCGATAATACCGAGTATCGAAACTCGTGCTCGTCATCAGAAAGTTCGTTTAAGTTTTTTGTCTGAAAAAACTTTACCTGATGCTTATGGCATTGTTGAAATTACTTTGCGTGCAATGCATATTCCTGCCAATTATTTAGTATCGAGAAATTCTCAAACTGGTATTTTCTTACTTAAGAAATTAAATAATACAGAAAATCATATTAATGAAGCAGAAGAAGGATTATTTAAAGCACAGTTCTATCCTATTGATAATGCATTGACGGGGCGAGCTGCAATTATTGACTTACCTCTAAATACCGAGGTGATCATTTCCGGTCGTAATGCTTTGTCTGATGGGCAACATGTCTCCTTAAAAAAAATAGATTCTAAAGAAAAATAAATATTTCAATGAAAACTATCCAGTCAGAAAAAAGCTAATATGCCGACGTCATTATTTCAACAATTCCTACAGCATCATGTATTAGCCAACTTAACTTTCATCTTAATTTTAGTCATGGGGTTTTTGAGTTACACGGCAATGCCTAAAGAAAAAGACCCTTCGATGAACTTTAACTGGATTCAAATTAATACCATTTTAATGGATGCCTCACCTGAAGATATTGAAAAAAGAATTACAGATCCTCTGGAAGAGGGAATTGCCAAGGTCTCAGATATTCGTTTTATTTCTTCAAGTTCCAGAGAATCTATGTCCAGTATTTTAGTGCGTTTTGAAGACCTGGATGAGCGAGCTTTTGACAAGCGTGTTGCGGATTTACGTCGTGAAATTCAACATATTGAAAATACTCGTTTACCAGAAGAATCAGAATCACCTTTAATACTTGAATTGACATCATCAAGTGCATTTCCCACAGCTACTCTTGTTTTACAAGGGCAGGCATATGATGAAAATCTTCGCTTTTATGCTCAGGCTTTTGATAAAGAAATGGAGCGTTTATCCTATATTGAACGGGTTGATCTGCTGGGTAGTAGTGATCCTGAACTTATAGTTGAAGTTGATCTTGAACGGCTTACCGGACTGGGCTTATCCCCAGCGATTGTTGCTCAAACAATTCAGGCACAATTCAAAGATACTGCAGCAGGTACGATGAATATAGAAGATCAGCAATGGTTAATTAGTGTTAAAGGTACCAGTAATGATCCAGAATATTTAGCAAAGTTGCCTATTCTTGGCATTGAGCATCAGGTGCTGTTAGGAGATGTTGCAAAAATTTATATGGGACAGGATAAATTGAGCACAAAATCCCTTTATAATAATCGACCAGCCATCATACTCTCGGTTTTCAAAAAGGATAATATCAATACATTGAAAATGATTGATGACTTGAAAATCTTTATTGAACAAAAAAATCAATTAACTGAAGTGACAGGCATTGCAGTTACTTTATTGGATGACAATACGCTGTTGACACGAAAAGCAATGGATATTATGCAGAATAATGCACTTATTGGTTTGTTCTTAGTGCTTTTTGTTACCTGGTTTTTTCTAGGCACTCGTATTGCTATTTTTACCACGATTGGAATTCCTTTTACTTTATCGGCCACATTCTGGATTTTACATGCTTTAGGTTTGACACTGAATAATGCCGTATTATTGGGTGTAGTAATTGTGTTGGGTATGCTAGTTGATGATGCTATTGTGGTTGTTGAATCAATGTACACTCGAATGCGTCATGGTGTTAATACGACTCTGGCAGCAATTGAAGCAATCAAAGAAGTCATTTCTCCTGTGACAGCCTCAGTACTAACGACAATGGCTGCTTTTTTGCCTTTGATGTTATTACCTGGAATTATTGGAAAATTTATGTTGGTGATTCCTTTGGTGGTTACAATTGCTCTTGCTATTAGTTTAATTGAAGCCTATTGGATGCTGCCAGCTCATATTATTGCGAGCAATCCTGTTTATTCATCTTCAGGCGAAGAACCTAAAAAAAATCATATGCAGATATTTCGGGAATCATTTACTCATAAACTGAAAATTGTTTATATTCGTTTATTGATAGGCTCTTTAAGAAGACCGAAAATTATGTTACTCAGTCTTATACTACTTTTTTGCAGTGCCATTTATGCTTTAAAGAGTGGAGAAATTACGGTTAATTTTTTTGAAGGTGAACCGTTTCCACTTATATATGTCAATGTAAAAATGCAAGAAGGCACACCAATTGATTACACATTAAGAAAAGTCAATCAATTGGAAAATAATATAAAACTTGTATTTGAACGTAGTGATTATAGAGAAATGGCTTCGTATGCAGGCTTCTATTTTACCCAGGTGGAACCACTATTTGGTGAGCATTATGGTCAAATTATTATTTCATTGCCTGATACCTCTCAAGAAAAACTTAAAATATTACATAAAAAACTAAATGTCGAATTTTCTCGAATGACAGGTGTGGAAGAGGTGTCTTTATTACAGCTTGAAGATGGACCTCCTGTGAGTCGAGCAATAAGTATGAAAGTTCAAGGTTCAGAATTTCGTTTAATACAAGATGCAGTAGCAGATTTAAAACAGATTTTTGAGCAAATGGGTGATATCGAAAATGTCACAATTTTAGACAGTGCAGGGACAATGGAGTTAGCTTTACAATTGAATCAGGATGCTGTTCATAGAGCCGGTATTCCACCAAATCAGATCATGCGTGATATTCGCCTTTTAGCGGGTGGTGAAATAGTTAGTAGCTTTCAGTATCGAGGTGAAGAAGTTAATATCAGAGTCAAAGCGGGTCTGAATTCAAGCTCTAAACTTCAGGAGGATAAGGAAATGACTCCTAATATGATTTCAAGTTGGCTGCAAACACCCATTAGCTTTTTTGATCAACAAACTGAAAAAGTACTATCGATACCTTTGAGTGAATTGGTGCAGGAAAAATATCAATTATCAAGAAGTAATATACGTCATTATAATTTGCAGCGTGTGGTATTGGTTGAAGCTGATATAAAAAAAGGTGGACCTAATACTTTGGAAATGAATCGTTTGATTCAGGAAAGCTGGCAAAAAATTAAAATAAAACATCCAGGAATAAGTTTGGATTTTTCTGGTCAGTTAGATGACTTAAAGGAAACACTGGATGTTATGCCCTACCTTTTTTTGATGGGAGTTGGTCTGATTTATCTCATTATTGGCACACAATTTAGAAGTTATTTTCAACCTTTATTGATTATAGCGACCATTCCTTTGGCATTTACGGGCGTTGTCATAGGCTTGTTTTTGACAAAAAATCCACTGAGTCTCTATACTCTTTACGGAATCGTAGCCTTGGTTGGAATAGCAGTTAATGCCTCAATTGTCTTAATTTCAGCGGCTAATACACGATTGAGACAAGGTATGAGTGTCAATCATGCGATTATTTTTGCCGCCAGAAGGCGGATCATTCCTATCCTAATTACATCTCTCACCACTATTGCAGGTCTTTTTTCACTGGCCAGTGGATTTGCAGGAAAGTCCTTGATCTGGGGACCGTTGGCAACAGCTATAGTCTGGGGGCTGGCATTTTCTACAATGTTGACTCTATTTGTTATTCCATTGCTATATAAATTTTTTATGAAACCTGCAACTTTAAAGGTACCATAAAAATAAATAAGTGCTCTGCTAATTTTTCTACTTTCCTATGTCTTAAAATGGTGCAAAATGACCTGTTTTGAACCATTATGGTGCTTCCAAAAAATAGCATTGCACAATATAAGATCAATAAAAATTAGTAAGTTTTTGATTTTATAGATTTTGAGCAGTTATGGTGCAATAATTGCTTATTTAAAGAATCTAAAAATTTTTTTGAAGGCTTTATCAATGACAAAACATCATAAATTATCAGGTATTAGCCTGATTTCACTCTTATTACTTATCTTTTCGGGTAATGCCATGGCTGCTGATGCCATAAATGGTGCAGACACTGCCTGGATAATGATTTCAACTGCATTGGTTCTATTCATGACACTGCCGGGTCTGGCTCTTTTCTATGGCGGTCTGGTTCGCACAAAAAACGTTTTATCTATATTGATGCAGTGTTTTGCTATCACCAGTATCATGTCGATACTGTGGCTGATTGCAGGGTATTCTCTGGCATTCAGTGACGGTGGTTCGATGAATGCTTTTATCGGTGGGTTTGACAAAGTGCTTTTTGCTGGCGTAATGGAAGGCAGTGTTTCGGGCACAATTCCTGAAGGACTCTTTGCTTTGTTTCAGATGACGTTTGCAATTATTACTCCAAGCTTAATTGTTGGTGCTTTTGCTGAACGTGCTCGCTTTTCAGCGATGATGCTTTTCAGTTCTATCTGGTTGTTTGTTGTCTATATTCCAATTACTCATTGGGTTTGGGCAGAAGGTGGCTGGTTATTTGAAATGGGCTTATTGGATTTTGCCGGAGGTACCGTTGTTCATATCACTGCGGGTGTTGCTGCACTGGTAGCAGCATTAGTTATTGGTAAACGTAAGGAGTTTGGAGTCCATGCATTACCACCACATAACTTAACAATGACTGTTATTGGTGCAGGTATGTTATGGGTCGGTTGGTTTGGTTTTAATGGCGGAAGTGCACTGGCTGCAGATGGTAATGCTGCAATGGCCATGTTGGTAACTCATATTTCTGCTGCTGCAGGTGCTGCAATGTGGGCTGCAATTGAATGGCTGAAACATGGCAAACCTTCTGTTTTAGGTATTGTTACAGGCATGGTTGCAGGCTTAGGTACCATTACACCAGCTTCTGGCTTTGTTGGTCCAGCAGGTGCATTAATTATTGGCTTAACTGCAGGTTTTGTTTGTTATAATGCGACTCAAATTATGAAGGTAAAACTGAAGCTGGATGATTCTCTGGATGTTTTCCCTGTTCATGGGGTTGGCGGTATTTTAGGGACTTTTCTTGCTGGAATTTTTGCTTCAGCAGGTCTGGGTGTTTTTTCTGGACAGGGTTATGCTGAAGGCATGAATATGATAAGTCAGGTCTGGGTGCAGTTAATTGGTATTGGCTCAACCATGCTTTATACCGCTGTGATGACCTATATTATTTTAAAAGTGGTTGCACTATTTGTAGATTTACGTGTGGAGCGTGAAGAAGAGACTGAAGGTCTGGATATCGCATCTCACGATGAACGTGGTTACGACTTCTAATAATATAATGCCCTTTTAAAAGTAATATGACAGCAAGTGAAATTGACTACTTGCTGTCATATTCATTCAGAATAATTTAACATTTAACATTGTTACTACTAGTTACACTCTATTTATTTACTGGTTAATACAGTTGTTCCATCCCAGTCATCAGGTAATTCACTCTGATGTTCATTATAGTGATTACAACGAGCTATCATTAATAGCACGGCCTTATCGTGAGCATCATATTCAAGTAATGAGTTTAAAATGTTTAAAGCTTCTGACCATTGTTGATTAAGATAGGCTGAAAAGGCTTTTTCATAATTCTCATAGTAATCAAGTGGTTTGGGTAAATCATTTGGAATGTTGTCTTTCTCACAAATTAACTCATAAATCTGAACGCCTTTGGTTTTACCTTTAACGGCAACAATATCCAATAAGCGACAGAAAAAATCATTACTCACTTGATAAAAAGTAGTTTCACTGATAATAATACTGGTGCCATAAAGCTTATTGATTCCTTCCAAACGTGCGGCCAGGTTTACTGAATCACCCAGAACCGTATAATTAATGCGCTCATTAGAGCCCATATTTCCAACAACTGTTCTACCTGTATGGAGACCTATGCGAGTTTGTAAAATAGGTTTTCTTTCTTCAGCCCATACGGCATTTAATTCCTGATTTTTTTTCTGGCAGTTCAGCGCTGCTTTACAGGCAGAATAGGGGGTATTTTTTTGGGCTAATGGTGCCCCCCAAAAAGCCATAATGGCATCACCAATGTATTTATCAATTGTGCCATTCTCAAGCATAATAATATGACTGAGCTCTTCGAAGTATTGAGATAAATGCAAGGTTAGATCTTCTGGGTGCATGCTTTCAGCAATGGTTGTAAAACCGGCAATATCAGTAAATAGCAGAGTTAATTCGGTCTCTTTGCCTCCAACATGTGCTTCTTCACCCAGTTCCACTAGTTGTTTAACCAATTCTGCTGGTACATATTTTTTAAATGATTGTAAGCCTGTGGTTGCTGAAACAATAGATTGGCTCATCAAGTCAATTTCTTTAATGTTGGTATCAACTTTTACTACATCATCCAAATCAAAATTCTTAATTTTTTGCGTTTCAAGTGAGAGTTGTTTAATTGGCCGAGTAATTCTCAGTGAGAAAAAGTGTACGATGAGCAATGAAACTAAGAATATGCCACCAAATACGGCTAGAGTTTGAAAAAAGACTTTGTTAACGGAACCTAATACATCTTCTTCTGGGATGACTACAAAAATCTGCCATTCAGATGGAAAAGATTTTGGAAAAGCAACTACATTAGTAATATATCGTTGATTGTTTGTGGTGCTGACAAAACGCTTTTCCATTGTTGAGCGGTAGTGATCATAAGCGTCTCTAAGCCATTTTTGTGGTAACTCATAAACTAAGGCCATTCGTCTGATACCACTATTGGGTAAAATGGTGGTTAATAGACTGGTATCAGGAAATGCAATAATTTCATGATTTGTATTGGTTATGAAAACCAGCCCATTTTCACTGACTTCCTGTTTTGATAAAAAATCGGATAAACTGTGTAATGGGCTGTTAATTCCAACCACAGCCATCTTTTTGCCATCTTGATCCAATACTGGAAAGGTTGCTGAAATACCAGGTGTTTGTGCAGTGGTAAATAAATAAATATCTGTCCAGTACACTTTTTGTGTCTCAAACGTATTTTTATACCAGGGGCGTCGTCGAGGATCAAAAACTGAATTTTTTGTTTTTTCACCTAAAATATTATAATTATTGTCTCGAAATAACCATTTTTCGGTTACGCTTTCATCTGTATGATTAATATAACGCGTTGCAAGTTCTGGTTCTCTTCTCACTTGTACATAGTTGCCAAAAGTATCAGCAATAAAAATTGACTGGACTTGAGGTAAAACATTCATTTGTTCCCACATATAACGCCAGAGTTGCTCGTGGTTATCCATAATATTTGGGGAGCTCACGAGTTGACTGACAACGCGTGATTGTAATGCGGGTGCATTTAAATAGGAGGTGGTTCGGTTGATGATTTTATCAGTTAATTGCTTAGTGACATTGTCCGAATATTCTAAAACAATTTTTGTTGTACCATAATAAAAACTGGCTGCCGCCGCCGCCATTGTAATGAGTACTAAAATAGAAAAGTATTTTAAAATAATTATGTTTAGAGATTGCTTTTTTTTCATAATATAAATGCCATGTTAACTCTTTCTCTTTGTTTGTGTTTTTATCTAAGGTAATGTTAGATTTTTCGGGAAACAAAAATAAAAATAATTCCTAAGAACAAAATAATAAACCCAAAGACTGAAAGTGCAATATTACTTTGAAGAGCCATTGTTAATAAATACCCAATAACAAGCGGTCCCATCATATGGCCACCACGTTCTAAAAAGGTATAAGTTGCAGTAACAGATTTTACACCCTGTTGCTCAGCAACCTGTGTTTTGTTTATATGGGTGACAACAGGTGATGTCAACAAACCATTGGAAATTCCTGCAAAAATAAGACTAAGCATAATGATTGCTGTTGGTAGCCAGTGAATTTGAGTTTGTATTAATAATTGATTAAATAAAATAGCTATCTGGGCAATTTGTTCTCCGCCAAGCCAGGATAGGCTGCCATTCCATTCGTTCACACCAGAGAAGCCTAAAATAATTATACTTATGCCTGCAATTATAGTACTTATAAATAGAATAAACCTGGAGATGTCTAAAGAATCAACCAGACGTGATGCATAATGAGTCATGACAATTGATGCAATATAGTAGAGCATTAAAGCCTGACCTATTTCACCAGCACCAAACCCATGTGACATTAATAGTAGAGGTACGGCGAACATGATAACGCCTGTAATAGCCATTTTTCCAGGCATGGCAACCAGTAGTAGTGATTTTACAAATTCAGCATCTTTAAAAACAATAATGACATTATGAAAAAGGCCAGAGGATGTTTGTTGTTTATTGACTGGAGGAATATTTTCTCCCTGTAGCGTTTTTTCTTTAGGGACGAGTATCCATAAATAAATCATACCAACAATACTCAATGCTGAGCCAATCATAAAGACGGTTGTGTAATCAGTAAAAGAAAAGATCAAAGCACCGATTGATGTTCCAGCGATTAAACCTGCATTACGGCCAATCACTTTGACGGCAGCTCCCTGAGTTCTTTGGTCTTTTGGTGTTATAACCAATAAGTATGATTGTAAGCCAATAAGGAAAAAGCCTTGTCCTGCACCTGAAAAAGCACGAGCGATAACGAGTAACCAATAGTCAGATGTGAATGCTATCAAGCTCAGGCCAACTACTTCTAAAAGACACCCAATTGCCATGATCCATTTTAATGATCCTTTTTCTGTGTAATGACCTGCTGGAATCAGAACCAAAGCAAATAGAGCATAATAAAGTGTAAAAGGTAGAGATAAGGTAGCAAATGATGAGTGACTGGCATCAGCTAGATGATTGACCATGCTGGGCAAAAATGAAATGGAGAGTGCATGAACAAAGACAATTAAAAAATAAGCGGGCTTTATCATACTCAGGCCAAGACGAAAATCCTGAGGTTCATCATTTTGAATTTTCTTTGATGCAGTTTTATTTTTTAAATGACCCCTACGAGTTAGCACGTTGGATATGCCTGTACTGGCATCAATAAATATAAGTGAAATTAAACCACAAGCAATCATTAATGTTATAAATTCATTGGCACTGGATAATACGGCTTTATGCACAATATTGACTGGAAGAGAAACGGATACAAATAATTCTCGGTTATGTTGATCGTTTGACTTGAGTTCAACAAGATATTCATAAACATCATTTTGTGTTGTATGTTGTTTTCCAACTAACGTAGCTTCGGTGTGATACTTACACATTCCATCTTCTATCAAAGCAATTTCACGAATATCGGGATTACTGATTTTGTATTTTGTAAAAGCTTCATTGATGCCTGAAATATCTTCAATTTTGATTCCAAGTTCCAGTACTGAATTTAATCGAGAAACCATGGAATCAGTGAGAGCTTTAGTTTTTGCCTGTGCTCCTTGTTCATAAATTTGGAAAACAACGGCAACAATGACTCCGGACATGAGTAAAAAGCTAAGGGCATAAACGGTTTTCAGAATTGACTTTTTATGTTTAGAATGACTGAAATAATGTTCATAGATAATAGTGAATAAAGCAAAAAATAGAATAATGAGACCATAGACGATAAAGACATTATGATACTCTTTTTCAAAAACCATAAATAAAGAGGTCTTATCTGCCTCAATAATCAGGGTGCCTGCTTGTCCAAATTTACTATTAAGAGGTAACGTGAGTTTAAGGCTGCTATTTGATTCTTCGATTAAATAATTCTTTAATTCTAACTTTGTTTCGCTGAGGTGATATTGGCGTTGGGACAGTTTTTTCTTAAAGGAAGTATTCTGATTTTCTGTTAATGTTTTATCTTTATCAGCAAGAGAAGATTGTTGATTAAAAAAAACTAATTGATTTGATGAATCAAAAACGCTTAGATGTTCAATGCTGTTATCAGATTCCAGTAGTGTTTCACTGAGTTGATGAAAACCACTGTATTGATTGATAGGTAAGCCTGCCTGTAGATATGATTCAATTGAATTTGTTATTATTTCTCCCTGGGTTGCCAGCTTAGATGCCTGAAATACAGAATACTGACGACTGGCTTCCCAGGAACCAACATAAGTTAGCAATAATAGGGTTAAAGCTGAGACAAAAATAATGGGTAAACTAATACGTATATCAAGGAATAATTGTTTCATTGTTTACCTTTTGTTAGAACATTTTGTCCAAATAAGCGAGCGGGTTGGCCTTGATAATCATAGATAAATGAGGCACTTTCAAAAAATTGAAATGGAATTTTAAGACCAATTTTTTTAGCAATTAGAAAATTAATCGCAATATCTGGTGGTGTGACAACTCCCACTTTTAATTCGCTGGCTGTTGACTGATCTTTTAATATTTTAACGGCATACAGACTGGCAAGGTGAGCATTATTGCGTCGGTCAATGCCAATGGCTAATACTGCACTGTCTTTACCTTCAGTCACAATGTTAGGAATAGAACCTAAGACGGGTACACTAGCTGAAAATTGGTTCACAGTAACTATTTGTGCAAATACTGCTGTACTACTGGTGATCCACAATAAGCTATTTTCTGAACCTGGATCAATAAATGCCATATCTGTCATTGCCTGAGGCATTCTCTCAAGTAAATCCTTCTGAGCACTTGAACGAGAACTAACCGCAATATCCACTGTTTTTAGTCCCAGTTCTTTAAACTTTTTCTTTAAGGGGATGACTTCGGTTGCCATGACTTGTTTATGATTTTTGTTGTATAAAATCCCTATAACCTTGAGATTAGGTCTAAGAGTAAATAAATAATTCATTTGGACGTCAATTGGAATGTTTAATGAGGTATAAGCAATATTATGACCGCTTCCTTTGTCGTAGTCGGCTAACATTCCAAGTTGCACAGGATCTTTATTCGTCGATGTGACCACAGGAATGCTGTTATTTTTAAAGTGCTGATTAGTGAATGTGGCGGTCTCAGAGCCAATAGAGAAAATGAGATCTGCTTGCTCCGATTCAGCTCTTGCCAGTGCTGCTTTGCCTCTGTCTGTATCTTTATTGAAATGAATGAGGGTAACGTCTGCAACAATTGAATTTTGTTCCATGACATGTAAGAATTCTTCAGTTGCTAATAAGTAACTGCCTGATTTTTTTGGTAAAAGAATAAATATTTTTTTCTGAGTAGGATATTTAAATGGTTTTCCGATGTATTTGATATACATTACTCCGGAATCATTTTCATCAATGGTGCTTTGCCAATGCTTTAATGTCTCAGTCTTAAATTTTAACCAGTTTAAAGAAATTGAAGGTATTTTTTTTTCCTGGTTTTGTATGTGTTCTTGTTTATTTTCTACGTTTGCTTCATTTTGAGCTATAGCAAGATGAGGTAAAAATAAGGAACAAAGCATCATGAACCTAACGGGATAAAAAAACGAATAGGAACATTGAGTTAAATGAAAGATCATCGATTTCCTTAATTTCATTGTTTAATAAATGAATAATTTATAATAATAGTGATTGATTATACAATTGTAGCCAATAAAGTAACTAAGTTAAATGATGAGTCACCCTTTTCTTGACCTCAATAGGACACAGATTATCTTATGAACTTTGTGCTATGATTGAATTCACCTAATTATTACAACTAAACTGAATGAAAAAAAAATATATAATACTGTCTGGTTTTGCAATACTTGTAATTGTCATTGTTTTTTTTGCCAGAATTACTTACGACCACAAAATTGAGAAACTTGTTCAAAGCCAAATAAGAAAAGTTGTTGCTATCTTTCCCTGGATAAAAATTTCTTATCAATCACTGGAAACAAAATCAAATGGTGATGTAATCCTTCGAAATTTAAAAATTGACAATTCAAAATCTGGGCGATTTGTCATTGCTAAGAACATGACATTTCATCGCTTTGACCGTTTTCATTCTGTACCTCAATATCTTGATTTGACTATTGAGCAATTACAACTTTCTTTACTACCTCCCGATAACCTCAAAGAAAATTTTATTGGTTTTACTCAGCTTGGAGCAGAAAATTTACTTTTATCTATGTCTATTGCGTATGAATATGATGATTTTACTCACACGATTCAGTTTAGCTCTAGTATTGATGTAGATAATATAGCTCAGGCCAGTTTGAACCTGAATTTTGCCAATGTTGATTATGACCAGTTAAGATACTATCGCTCCAGTATGAATGATATATTATTTATTGGTGGAGAAGCACTTTATGTTGAAAAGGGAATTTTACCTAAGTTTATTACATACAAAGCAAAGCAAATGCAACTAACTGAAAAGCAGCTTCTGATTCATATGAGTGATAAACTGGATAATTCAAGTCAACAGGCTATTAATAATAAGCAACCGAATATTAGTCGATTTTATCAGTCAGGGAAGCTTTTTTTACAGCAACAAAAAACGCTTAAATTGAGTGCATATAACAGGCAGGGTATTTCATTTAAAAGATTGAAGGAGTTATTGAAAAGTAATTCAGACAGAGAAAAACTTGCCTCAATATTAAATGTTCAATTGACCGCACAATGAGTGGCATCAGACAAAAAACTACTATAAAAAAGACAAAAGAGTAAAAAAACTATGAAGAAGTTTGCACTACCGATATTTTTTATTCTTAGCATGATTGGAATCATTAAATTTTATTTCCATATTCAGGCACAGGAACAAATCCAGCTTATGATCACACAAGCTGCACCTTTTGTTCAGATAAAATACCAGGATTTAGATTTGGAGTTAAATGGTGATATTGTTTTGCAAGAGCTCGTCGCCTATGATTTACGAGGTCGACCTATTATTCAGATAAAAGAACTGGTTGTGCATGATTTTCAGCAAACTAATGGATATTTATCAAGCATTGATCTGGATGTGAAAGATCTACTTGTCAATATGAAACCAACAAAGAAGCCGGGCAAGTTTGGATTGTATGAATTGGGTTACCGACAAGTGAATGCCAATATACACTTTGCTTATCACTTTAGTGATTTTTCCAATACCCTGAATTTACAGCTAGGGGTCTTACTGGATGGCATAGCAGATGCTCAATTTGAATTAGAGTTAGCGAATGTTGACCCTGAACAATGGCGTTATTATATGCAGAATTCAGATTCACTTTTACTGATTCGTACTGAATTGAATGCACAAAACTTTTCATTAGCTGAAAAAATTGTTGCTTATTTAGCGAAGAGAAAAAATCAGACGGTAGAAGATGTATATCAGCAACTTGAAAGTAAATTGAATTTTTATAAACAGCAGGCCAGTGAAGGAGATAAGCAATGGCGAGAAGAATTAGCTAAAAAATGGGAGATGTTTGTGAAGAATCCTGACAGAATCCGTTTGAGAGCACATATTGATGAAGGAGTATCACTAAGAAAATTGCGTTCAGGGGGTATAAGTAGATTACCTGAATTGCTGTCTTTATCAATTGATTTACCAGGAACTGAATAGTCAATTTTTTTTGGTAATATTACCATAACTTTTGTGGCTTTGTTCATTGTAAATACTAAACTGTACGTCTATACTTGCACTATAGTGATATATTATTTGAGATAAATAGTATGATATTTATATAATAATATATTAAAGTCTTAATAAACAATGGGTATTAATAAATGAAAATGAGTAGCCGTAAACGTTCCCTTGGTCAGGGCATGACAGAGTACATTATTATTGTTGCACTGATTGCAATTGCAGCGATTACAGTTTACACCCTTTTTGGTAAAACCATTCGTGGTCAAGTGGGCGGTCTGGCAGAAGAGCTATCAGGTCAGGATGCTTCGGCAACAATTGGTGTTGCTCAGGGTGAAGCTACAACAGCAGCAGCAGAAGGTAGTGTTGATAAGAAAATGGGTACTTATAATAACACTCAGTAAACAAGTCGCTTAAAAAATAATTTAAGAATCTTTAGTCAATGATTAAAGATTCTTAATAATAATATCTTGCATATTTCTTGCACATTTTTCTTGTATGATTTTTAAATGGGTCTCTACTTTACCCCTCTAATCAATGACTAGTAGATAGAATAATATTAATTTGTTTGAGGCTGTTAATGCTTTTACGTTTTAAATCTCATCAATTCACTAAACAACTTTCTCAGAAAATGCCTCAAAAGCAAAAGGGTCAGGCCATTGTTTATGTTCTGGTCTTTACTACTGTGTTGCTGATGTCTATGTTGATGCTTTATAATTCGGGTAAACTGACCTCTGAAAAAATGCAGCTGCAAAATGCCGCAGATGCTACCGCCTATAGTATTTCCCTGCTTGAAGCCCGCGAACTTAACTTCACCGCCTATACCAACCGTGCCATGATTGGCAATGAAATTGCCATTGCTCAATTGGTGGGTTTGTACTCCTGGTTCGATATGTGGAGTTCCACTATGGATTTTTTTGATCTCTATATCATTCAGCCACTAGACATACTGGCCGCTTCTTCTGGAGGGCTTTTATCTGCATTGACAACTGCAATGGGAGTCATTCTGGATGCATTACAGGCAGGTGTTGATATCATAAAAGCAGGCATTGCTGCTTTGTCAAAAATTGCAACAATCGGGGTAGCAGCGATTAATCTGGTTTATAGTTATGCTCAGGAGGGCATGCACTATGTCACCATATTCATGACAGTTTCAACACTCAATGAAGTGATCACCGATAATGCCCCCAATGCAAAATTGTCTGAATTTGGCTTTTTTGCACTGGCAGCTCATATGATGACCTACTATGCCAGCTCAGTGAACCCAGTGAGTTTTGTTCAGCATAATGATTCAACTGAAAGTGAAGATTTCGGTAAATTTATGCGTCAGCAATATGCCGCAACAGTAAATGGTAGCAGAGATGATTTCAGTCTGGATCGGGATGGTGGTTTTTCCTATAACCTTTTTACTTTATCTGATCTTGGTCTTTTCCCCATAAGTGCGGAGCTTAATTTGGGTTTGGTTGCAACACGTTTCGAGATAGATATGGATATGGGAATTGATCTGGAGCGCCGAGGTGGGACTGATTTACGATATAAAGAATCGGGTGGTAAGCAATATTACAGCTGGAGTGGTGTTGATATCATTGCGATGGAGTTCTGGTATCTTTTTCAATTGACTGTTGATGTCTATACTATTCTAACAGGCTGGGACAATATAATAGACTGGGATCTGGATTTTAGCTTTGATATACCTCTTGGTATTGGTACCGGGCAAATTGCTGCTTCTAGTGGAGTGCTTAATCAAAGTGATATGTGGGATGCTGAAGATGAAGAATACGGTGGTGCACCAGGTGATTTGCCTGTCACTTATAATTTTATAATGGTCGACCCTTATCAGGGGGCTGCACAAAAAATGGCGGAAACTGGCTCTAAAATATACACTAAACATAAAGGTCTACCAGGGTTTAATAGCGTTACTCCAGTGGAAGCTATTGATGCTCTGCAAGATGCCCACCCCTCTTTTGATTTTCAGGAAGATCTGGGTTTTACAGCACCTTATCTTGTTATTGGACTGGTTGCTGAAAAAGAGGATATCACCACATCAGAAGATGTGCTTAATAGTAATTCAAGTAATAGTCTGAATATGGATAATGACTTACAGGATGATGAATTGGGTACGCTTGCCAAATCTGAAGTTTATTTTAGTCGCCCTACAGATTCTTTGGCAACTCATTTTAATCGAGATGATGGACGCACAGAATACGGTAGTACTTATAATCCTTTCTGGCAGGCTCGTTTAGTGGATACAGGTATTGCAGAGCGAGTATTGGCTTTGTTGGTCCAGCAAAAACAAATCTGGGCATTGAGTGGTGTTTCTTTTGAGCTGCCTGGTGGATTGGGTGAATTTGATCTGAATGATATTTTACAAGATCTGGGGCTTATATAATGGTGCCAATCTCATGAAGCTAAATAACAAAAGAAAAGTTCAGAATGGTCAGGCCATGGTTGAATTCATTATTACTTCAAGCTTTATATTGATACCACTCTTTTTAATGTTACCTCTACTGGCAAAATACATTGATCTTCAACACAGTACAGTACAGGCAGCACGTTATGAGGTTTGGGAATATACTGCCTGGTTTAGTCAAAGTTCAGATGTTTCAACCAGTTTTAATGTCACCTCTGTTATTGAAGCGACCAAGTCGACTTCAGAGGTTCAAAACGAGAGTCGACAGCGTTTTTTTTCAAATACAAATCTGGAACTTTCAAGTAGTGATAAAAATGGCTGGGATGCTGATGATAAGAACCCAATGTGGCGTGATTATCAGCTCAGTAGTTTTTATAGTGGTGCAGTTGATGGTTCGCTGGACTATAGTGAAGACACTCCGGATTTGACCTCAGCCTTGTTTGGTTTTGGTATTGTTAATACTTTAATTGATCTGATGGAAGGAATACCTGCTTTTTTAATCTCTGTACTTTCCGCAGGTACTCTGGACCCGGGTTTTACCGCCTTAAACAGCGGTGGTTATAACAAATCAACAGTCCAAGTTTCAGTCATTAATGCTCCAGACTATACTACTATGAACGGTTCATCGGAACCTTTATTTGAACAGGACCTTGATTTAGAGTTTGGCGCTCAAGCCGCTGTGCTTTCGGATGGTTGGAATGCAGGCGGAGGCGAACATGCCAAAACGGAAGAGGAAGGGCTTGTACCTACTATCTTGCTTAGAGAGCCTTTTGATTTTGTCGTTGACATACTTGACTATATTCCATTTATTCCTGCAGGTGAATTAGACAGCCTTGAATGGGGGCATACTGATGCTGAAGCCATACCACCAGAATATATGGAAGATTATGATCCTGATAGTAATGCGACAGAATGTGGTGATGACAGTGGTTACTGTTCTTACCCCACGTTTTGATAGGATATAGACGAAATGATATTTAAACAGAGTATTCTTATTTTTCTCGGCCTTTATTTAAGTTTGGCTCAGGCTGCTATTGCAGCTAACTGGAGTTTTCCAGGGCCGCCTGATGCCAGAGTTGAGTGGGTAACATCAGATGCTCAGGTTAATAACATAAATGTTAAAGGACGAATATTTCACTCTAAACAATCGATGGAAAGAGTTCTGCAGTTTTATCGCAATCTTTGGGAAGGGAATTATGCTGAAATTGAATATGGTCCCTGGATATTAATCACCGCAAAGACCGAAAAACTGGTCTATACTGTTCAGGTTCAGCCAAAATCAGGTGGTAAAGGTTCGTATGGTATTTTAGGAGTGACCGATATTTCTGAAAAACTTGAGGCTGGTGCTGTTTTTAATGAACTGGCTAAAGATTTCCCTAAAATGCAAGACAGTGACGTCACCTCTGAAATGAAAATGGATGATCCCGGAAAGAAAGGTAAAGTTATTTTATTAAGTAATAAGTATTCATTATCCAGTAATGTTGTCTATTATAAAAACTATTATCAGAGTCGTGACTGGAATACTCAAATAGACTATTCGACTGGATTTAATGCGCCGCATACCTTAGTTTTTACCAAAGGACGAGAAAGCGTTAACCTGGTCATAGCACGTGCAGATGGAGCAACTAATATTGTGGCGAATGTCGTTGATAAGGGAGTTTTAAGCTGGTGAAATCTTCATTCATAAGTAAAAAGTTAATAAATAAAAAAAGCCCTTCAAGACAAAAGGGGCAAAGCATGGTGGAATACATTGTTGTAATAACAGCTTTGCTGGGGGTATACGTTTCTACTCCCTTGATGGATGAGATGGCTAATCTTGAAACTGCCATGAATAATAAAAATAAAGGATATGCGTATGCAATCTCTTTGTCTGATTATCTGGACTCAGAAGATATCAACGATCTTATCAGTTATTATCCTGAAGCTGAGGAACAGTATAATAAATTGCAGGATGCTTATGATGAGTTTGAAACATTCTTTAGTAATGATTTGCCTAGTGGGCTGAGTCTTGATGGAGTGACTGATATTATAGATATTGATATTAATGATATTTATGATGCTTTATTCTAAATGAGTGTTTATTTGTAAATTACTGTTACTTTAGCTTTTTCCTTAAATTAATAAAGATGAGCTGAAGTGCAAAAATGATAATAATTAAATTTAAACTTTAACTTAATTTTAACAACGGGAATAAAATTTTGGGTGAGAAAAAAACAAGTCCGGTACTGCTATTAGCAGGTGCTGTGTTGTTTGGGATTGTAGCGGTTGTTCTAGCCATTACCTATTTAAATAACAAAGAGGCGGAGCTTAAGTTAAGCATTAAAGGTCCTAAAATTGATAAAATTGAGGTAGTAGTTGCCAAAGAAAACCTGCCTCGTGGGGTCAAGATTGGTTATCATAATATGGTGACCCGGTTAATACCTATCGAATTTGTTCATCCCTCAGCAATTACTCTGAGAAGTTTTGACCAGTATAATGGCAAAATACTGACTGAAAGCCTGCCTGTGGGCAAACCACTCTTGTCCAGTTTTGTATCAAAAACATTTCCCAAAGATTTTTCAGATACGATTCCTGTAAAAAAACGAGCAATGACCATTCAGGTAGATGACATTAATTCCATCTCCGGCATGATTCGCCCTGGTAATTTTATTGATTTATTTGCTTTAATGCCAGGTAAAGTCATAGATAATGAAGATCAAGATGCTGTTATGCCCATACTTCAAAATATTGAAGTGCTGGCAACCGGTGCTCGTTCTTCTAAAGAACATGAAGAACAGCTTCTAATGTTAGCTCGTGGACAGCTCAATAAGCTCAAAAAATATTCTTCCATCACTGTAAATGTCACCCCTAAACAGGCTGCTTTATTAGCAACTGCACAGGACAAAGGTGATCTTCTTGCCTTATTGAGAAATCGTAAAGATAAGAGTGGTGCAACTTTTACCAAGATAGAAGTTGCTGATCTGTTAAGCAATGCAGATACCCTGGCAAAAAATAATAAAATGATTGATGAGCAAAATGCTCTGGGCGGTGCTGCTGTTGCTGAAGAAGGTGATATATTGTTGGCTGATGGGACAATATTAAAAAAAGGGGATTATACGGTTGATAAAAATGGCAACATTGTAACCAAAGACGGTAAGGTTATTAATAAACACAATGTCACCAAGCTTGAAGCGGGTCAGATTGTGACCAGTGATGGTAAAGTGCTTAAAGATAAAAATCTCATTGTTAAAAACGGTGTGATTATGACTAAAGATGGTGTGGTGTTATCTGGACGTGGTTTATCGGTTAATGATAATGGGGAGCTAGTTGATGCAAACGGTAATGTTGTTAGTACTGATGGCTTAAAAGTCGCTGCTGATGGCTCTTTGGTCACTAAAGATGGTGTTGTGTTATCAAGTGGTGATCAAGTGGCTTCAAGTGCTGGTGTAACCGTTGCTAAAGAAGGTGACATATTATTAGCTGATGGTACGATTTTAAAGAAAGGTGATTACACCGTTGATAAAGATGGCAATATCGTCACTAAAGATGGAAAAGTAATCAAGAAAGATGATGTTACTCGATTAGCTGCAGGACAACTTGTTACGAAAGACGGTATTGTTTTAGATACAGGCAAAAAAGCACGTGTTGCAGAAGAAGGTGATATCCTCCTGGCTGATGGAACTGTCTTGAAAAAAGGTGATTACACTGTTGATAAAGACGGTAATATTGTGACCAAATACGGTAAAGTGATTAAAAAATCTGATGTTACTAAATTGGCTGCAGGTCAGGTTATACCAGATAGTGAACCTAGAGTTGCAGAAGAGGGTGATATTTTATTGGCAGATGGCACGATTCTCAAAAAAGGTGATTATACCGTTGATAAAGACGGCAATATTGTCACTAAAAATGGAACTGTTATTAAGAAATCTGATGTTAAAAAGTTGGTTGCTGGACAGGTAGTACCAGATGGAGGTCTAATCGTTGCAGAAGAAGGTGATGTTATGCTGGCCGATGGTACGGTTCTCAAGAAAGGCAGTTTTACCATTGATAAAGATGGCAATATCGTAACTAAAGACGGTAAAGTTATTAGTAAGAATGAAGTTACTCGTTTGAAAGTGGGTCAGCTTGTGACTGCAGATGGTAAAGTGGTGAATCCTGAAGACATTGTTGTTATGGCTGATGGTACCGTTCGAACTAAAAATGGTGATGTGATTTCTGGTGTAACAGGTGATACCGCTGACATAGCAGAAACATTGGCTCGAACAATTGAAGGCGAAAAGATTGATTTTCTTGCAGGTGGCAATAGTAAAGATGGTGTTGCAGAAGTGGGTGAATTACCAGTATTAGAAACTAATCAGAATTAATAGTAGAGATAAGAATGAAAACAATGACTAAAATTATATTTTTTCTAATGGGATTGACTCTCAGCCAGGCTTTGATGGCAGCTCCAAGCAATTATTTTATGTTTGTGGGTGAAGTCAAAGTCTACCAGATTGATGAACCTGTCGAACGGGTTGCAGTTGGTAATGGTAAATTACTTAGCACTTCAATTACAGATAAAGGGGAATTAATTCTTATTGCGGAATCAAAAGGTGATACCAATATTCATATCTGGATGAAGAATGGTAATGAGCATCGATTGAAAGTCTATGTGACTGAAAAAGATATTGCTCGTGTTGTTTCTGAATTAAAACAAGCACTTTCAGGGGTAAAAAAACTTAAAATTAAAAAAGTAGGTGATTTTATTGTTCTGGAAGGTGAGGTTGAGAAAAAATACCAAACAGTGATTGAAGAGGTTGGGAAAAAATATGACTCACTGATTAATCTCGTCGAATACAATGATTTTCTTGGTGATAATTTTAGTGAATTACAATCTGCACTTAAAGCCGTTCCAGGCTTAAGTATCAGAAAATTGGGCGACCGCATTTTGCTCGAAGGTGATGTTGATGAAAAATATAAACTGATAATGGCAGCAGTGCTTGAAGCATTTGGTGGCAGTAATATTCTTAATTTGACAAAAACTCCCACTGTTTTAAATAATAAAATGATTTATATGAATGTTAAAATTACTGAATTTGCAACCAGTGATTTAGATGAGTTGGGTATTGACTGGGATTCACAAGTTAATGGGCCTTATGGTGGTTATATTGGTGGTAATAAAATACCTCGTGGACTTTCTGGCGGTGATGGCTCCAGAACAATCTCAGATCTTGCTGATGCCGGTTATACTGGAGGTTATTTTGGTATCGCGACAGAAATAACTTCGCGGATTAATTTACTGGTCTCCAGTGGTGATGCGCTTTTATTGGCTGAGCCTAGATTGAGCGCTTATAGCGGTGGTGAAGCAGAATTTTTAGCAGGTGGTGAACTGCCAATTCCGTTTACTAATTCAGATGGTTCAATTTCAGTAGAGTATAAAGAATACGGCATTATTTTAAAGATAAACCCTATTGCTGATGAACAGGGAAATATCAGTGCTCATGTTGAAACAGAAGTCAGTTCAGTAGATGAATCAGTCTCCGTTGAAGGTGTGCCAGGTTTTAAAACAAGAAGAACTTATACTGATGTTCGTATGAAAGATAAACAGACTCTAGTTCTGTCCGGCCTTATAAATAATGAAATTTCTAAAGATAAAAGTGGGCTTCCTGTTTTAGGAGAAGCATTTGAGGGAATTCCTGTTTTAGGGCGTTTATTTCAGTCCGAAGGTTTTAATAGCTCTCAAACCCAACTGGTTATTTTTGTCACACCAACTATTTATGATGCTGATTCAGAGTTAAATAAACAAGAAGAAGCACGCGCAAAAAGCCTGGTTGATAGCTTTAAGTCTAAAACCGGTATTGAAGAGATCATTGACTAGGGAATAGTTTAATTATGTTTGAAATTTCAGTAGCAACGAATAATGGTAAATCAGTTGATAAAGTTCGCTGTATGGTCAATAAGTGCACTTTGGGAAAATCAAGAGACAACCTGGTTCAGCTTCGTGGTTGGAAAATGGCTCAAGTGCATGCAGAAATCGAACAAAACCCAGATGGCTTATATGTTAAGGATATAAGTGATGGTAGTGGAATAAAAGTCAATGATAAAACGGTTGAACACTATGGACCGTTAAATGAAAAAGACGAAATTATGATTGGCAGCTATGTGATCAGACTTTCAGCGGAAGAAAAAGAAGAAGAAATTCCTGTTCTTGGAGCATCTTCTGATCAAGAGACCGCCGACGAAATGGAATCAGAAGAGCTGGCTCAGAGAAAATTGAATAAAGAATATATCCGATGGCGTACGCAGATACATAGTGAGTTGCTTACGATGATGGATATTCGACGTACAGATGTTGGGGATATGACTGATCGTGAATTACGCCTCAGTGTTTCAAAATATATTGATCAGATCGTTGAAAATATGGCGGCAGCAATACCTCCTCATATTGAAAAAGAAAAGCTGTCAAGGGATGTATTGGATGAAGCTGTAGGTCTTGGACCTCTTGAAGCATTACTCGAGCAAGATGATATTACTGAAATTATGGTTAATAGTTTTGATGATATTTATGTGGAAAAATCTGGGAAGTTGATTCAAAGTGGCGTAACTTTTAGTGATGACCATGCCGTACTTTCAGCGATTGAACGTATTGTATCACCTTTAGGACGACGTATTGATGAAAGTTCACCAATGGTTGATGCACGACTTAAAGATGGTTCTCGTGTTAATGCGATTATTCCTCCGCTTGCATTACGCGGACCCTGTATTACAATTCGTAAATTTGCCAAGGAAAAACTGACGGGTGAAGATTTAATTGCATATAATTCAATCAATACAAATATGGTCGCCTTCCTGAAAACCGCCGTAGAAGAGCGTTGTAATATTGTGATTTCAGGTGGTACAGGTTCGGGAAAAACAACTTTATTAAATGTGATGTCAAACTTTATTCCACATGAAGAACGCGTGGTTACTGTGGAAGATGCTGCGGAGTTAAAATTGAGCATGCCGCATATTGTTTCTCTGGAATCCAGACCACCCAATCTGGAAGGTAAAGGTGCCGTTCCTATTCGTGATCTAGTCAAAAACTGTTTACGCATGCGACCTGATCGCATTGTTGTGGGTGAGTGTCGTGGTGGCGAAGCTCTGGATATGTTACAGGCAATGAACACTGGTCATGATGGTTCTTTGACCACAGCACATGCCAATACACCCAGGGATGTCATTTCTCGCCTTGAAGTTATGGTGATGATGGCTGGTATGGACTTACCTGCTTCCGCAATCAGAGAACAAATTGGTTCAGCAGTTGATATTATTGTTCAGCAAACTCGCTTTGCGGATGGTAGTAGAAAAATTACTCATATTTCAGAAATAACAGGAGTTGAAAGCGGAAAAATTTCCTTGCAGGATATTTTTCTGTTTAAGCAGTCAGGCTATGATGATAAAGGTAAGGTTACTGGCAAATTTGTTGCAACAGGTCTGGTTCCATATTTTTATGAAACATTGAGAGAGCGAGGGATCAAAGTGGATATGAGCCTGTTCGAAACTGGGGCATCATAATATGATTTGGACTCTGACTCTTGCCTGTACTTTGATTTCAGCCTTACTTTTTATTTATGTGGTTATCACCAGTTCAACCAGGTTTTTTAAGGAGTATAGAAGTACATTTCAGGAAGCTGCTGATGTCAACATGGCAGATATGTTTATGTTTATCGATCCTGCCAAACTCTTCTTATATAATCTGGCGGCATTGTTTGTTTTGCCCGTTGTTATTTGGATCTTAACAGGGGATATGTTAATTGCGGGCTTTGCTTTTACTTTCTTTTTGATTTTGCCTCCTGTGGTTTATAAAACCATGTATACTAATCGATTAAAAAAAATAGAATCACAGTTACCCGATGCTCTGGTGATGATTACAGGTGCTCTAAAGGCAGGAGCTAGTTTGAATATGGCATTAGAATCACTGGTCAGAGAGCAACCTGCCCCTATTAGTCAGGAGATGGCTTTGCTCGTTCGACAGCAGAGATTAGGTATTGATTTTGATAAAGCATTGGATTCAATGGAAGCAAGGGTGCCTATTCAAAGTTTTTACATGTTGGTTGCAGCTTTAAAAATTTCTCGTGAAATTGGTGGAAATCTGGCTGAAACATTAGAAATATTAGCTGAAACTTTGCGTCGTAAAGTGACGATGGAAGGAAAAATTGAAAGTTTAACCTCTCAAGGGAAAATGCAAGGTATTGTGATGACAGGCTTACCTGTATTATTGGCGGTTATGCTTTCTTTTATTGAACCTGAAAATATGGCGAAACTCTATACCACTCCAGCTGGGTGGGTAGTCCTTGGCGTTATCATTGTGATGGAAGTGCTGGGTTATATCTTTATTAATAAAATTACCTCAATCGACGTTTGATTATGAATTCAATTATTTTTATGTCTGCTGTTGCTAGTGTCGGAATCAGTGTCTTTCTTTTTACCTGGATGAGTATTTTAGTTAATCCGGAAAAAGCAGATAGTAACCGTGATTATATGGATCCTTTACCAATGATGCTTAAGCCTGTTTGGGGGCTGGTAAAAATTATCGAATATTACATTGCTTCAAACCTACCGTTTGAATATCTTGACTCAGTGGATAAAAAATTACAGAAATCAGGGGTCAGTTATGTTGTTTCGGCAGAGGAATTTTTTGCCATACGTATTGTTGTTTCACTATTATCATTGTTTGGCAGCGCTTATGTCATGATGTTGACTGATAAATTTGAACCTGTTTTTTTTCTTGTTGTGCCAGTATTGGCTTTCTTTTTTCCTCTGGTTTGGCTTAGCGATACAAAAAAACGTCGTCATACTCAAGTTATCAGAGATCTACCTGTCTATCTCGATTTTATCACTATGGCTGTTGAAGCAGGATTAAACCTCAGTGGTGCACTACAGCAAAGTGTTGAAAAGGGCCCAAAGGGACCGTTAAGAAATGAATTTGGGATTGTTTTACGTGATCTTCGCTATGGTTTGACTCGTACAGAAGCATTAAGTCGCATGGCAGAGCGTCTGGATGTTCCAGATGTTTCTAATTTTGTTAATGCCATGATGCAATCTGAAAAAATGGGTTCAAGTATGGCATCAACTTTAAGAATTCAGTCAGAACAAAGACGAAATGAACGTTTTCAACGAGCAGAAAAGATGGCAATGGAAGCTCCTGTCAAGCTGGTTTTTCCTCTTATTGTTTTTATATTTCCTGTGACTTTTATTATTCTGGGTTTCCCAATTGTTATGAAATTCATGAGTGAAGGTCTGTTTTGATCGATTGTTCTTTGCAAGATAAATCAACAGGAGATGTTTTGCTCAAATCAGTTGCTTTAACGACAACTGCATGGGAACGAATGAAGGGCTTGTTAGGTAGTGACCAGCTAGATAATAATGATGGTTTGATTATTAGCCCATGTAATTCAGTTCATACATTATTTATGAAGTATTCAATCGATGTCATTTATCTGGATAAAAACGGTATAGTAAAAAAAATTGTCCCACAACTTAAACCCTGGCATTTTTCTTTTTGCTTAGGTGGTAAGACAACATTAGAACTGGCATCGGGTATGGCTGAAAAAATTAATTTACGTACGGGACAACAAATACAATGGAATAGAACAAATGATTAAGCAAGTAATAATATTGTGTTGTTTTTTATTAATAAGTGGTTGTCAAACCGTATCACAATCTGTTCGTACGGGAAATACTCTGATAGAGGATCAGGACATTGCGGATAAAGCTTATTCTCAAGGTAATTATTCAGAGGCCGAACGAGCCTATAGACGAATGACAATCGATAGTCCCCAAGATTCTTATAACTGGTTTAAGCTGGGTAATATTTATGCAAAAACCAATCGTCCTGAAGAGGCAAAAAAGACCTACAAAGAAGCTCTGATAAGAGATCCTGATCATGCAAAGTCATGGCATAATCTTGGTGTGATTCAATTACGTGAAGCTGCATTGAGCTTTATTCGGGTGAAGCATAACTCAAAATCTGATACTTATATTTATCAACACTCTGAACAAATACTTGGGTTGCTTGAAGAAGTAATTGAAATTGGTGAAGAATAGTAATGTTTGTTGTTAACTATACTGGACGGTTTATACAACAAAAAGGCCAGAGTGTGGTGGAATTTATTATTATTTTTCCTGCACTGATGATACTGACCTTAGGTGTTTTTCAATTGGCTTTAATATATCAAGCAAAAGTAACATTAAATTATGCGACTTTTCATGCGGCTCGCTCAGGTGCAGTTAACAACGCGGATAAAACTATGATAGAGCTGGCATTCTATCGTGGACTTGCTCCCTTGTATACTACTGTGGATAACAGTGATAGTGATAGCGATGTGGAAGAGTTACAAAAAGGCAGGGATAAAATACGTGAAATTCATGAGGCAGGATATATCTGTATGGAACGAGTCAGTCCAAGTGAAGAAGCTTTTCTTGATTTTAGTGATGATGATGGTGTGATACCCAATAATAATTTAATCTATCGGACTGCTGAAATTGGTGCGAATAGTAATGTTTCAATTCAGGATGCAAATTTATTGAAATTAAGAATCACTTATTGTCATGAATTAATTGTGCCATTTTTTCCTGTGATGTTGAGTGGTTTTGTGGATGGCACAGATGCCGATGGTATTACCATCACCACAGCTGGAGCTTATCAGGACAGTTGTTATGCTGCTGATAGGATTCCCATTGTTGCACAGGCTATTGTTCGTATGCAGTCTGATGCAGAAAATGATGAATTTCCGAACAAGTCCATTCACTCAGGATTATCAAGCTGTGATTAAAAAACAAATTATTTCTATTGATGGTTTTGGAGAACACCGATAATATGTATGATCTTTCCAATATTTCTTTGTTTTCAGGCATATCACTTGATGAACAAATGGCAATTTCTGAAGTAATGACCCCGATGCAATGTCCTCCGGGGAAACTTGTTATTCAGGAAGGGGAACTATCACAAGTTTTTTATATTTTGGTGAATGGTAAGGTTGAAGTTTTTATAAATAATAGTAGTGGCGACAAGTATGTTTTGAATATACTTGGTGATGACTCTTATCTTGGGGAATTGGCTTTTTTAGATGAAGAGGAGCGTTCTGCGTCTGTTATGACATTAGAAGATAGTTTATTCTTATCAATTAATAAGGATGACTTTACAAAAATATTACGCCAATATCCTGATATTTATGATTCACTAGTAAAAAATCTTGTGGGTATGATACGAAGCTTAAATAATACCGTTAGAAAACTGGCAATGAAGGACACGTATGGCTGTTTGAGAGACTTTTTAATGGAGCGAAATGATATTACGGGATTTAGAAAAAGACCCCCCAAATTGACCCCTGAATTTATTTCAGAGCAAATAGGAGGTTCCAGAGATATTGTGGCGAGGTTACTAAATAAGCTCGTAGAAAAAAATTATATCAGCATTGATAATGATGTCATTTATATACATGTTGTGTTGCCCGAATCTCTTTAAAATTGGTTTATGCAATAACAACCAATGAATAACTTAAAAGATTGCTTTCTGATTTATTTTTCTAATACTTTACGTTCCTCGGGAGTTAATTTGTCTAACCATTCCTGATGGCGTTTTTCATCTCGTTTAACTTCTTTTTTTGAACGATTTTCTAACTTTTCTTGTTGGTATTTTTCTCGTTCTTCCGCACGTTTATTCATTTTCTCAATCTGTTTTGGTGACATTCTATCCAGACGTTTTTGATAGCGTTCTTCCATTGCTTTTTTTTCTTTATCCGTCATTTTATCCAGACGTAATTTTTTTTGATCTTCGGTGATTTCACCCCGTGGCCCCATAAATCGAGGTCCAGTTTCTGTTTCAGAGAAACTTTGGCTGCTCAATAAGAACAAAGGAGCAATCATAAATATATATGGCTTAGACATGGTCTTTTCCTATAGAGTAATTTTTTATTTGCTGATTTTATCAAAAAAAGTTTTTATTTTATTTTTTACATTATTTATTTCTTGTTTTTTCCGTTCATTTTCTTCTCTAATTGCAGCAGCTCTTAATTCATCTGCATGTGCCTTCTTTTGAAGGTTGATTTGTTCTCTTATTTTTTCTTTAGAAGCATCGTCTATTTCCATTCGCAGAAAATCGTCGTCTTTTCTTAAAATATAACGAGCTAATTTATCAAGATTATCTTCATCAATTTGATTAGGATTGATTACAATATTTCTTTGTTCAAAATTTTCATGATTTTGAATATCCAAAACAATGAGTGAGTTTTCATAATCAACTGAGAATTTAAAGAGAACTGGAATTTTTCGGCTAATTTGAAAAGTAACAGCCCCTCCCTTGTTACTACCAAAGCTTTGGTCGTAGTTAAAAGGTATTTTATGACTGGATAAAAACTCTTTTTCGAGATCGGCTTCAACCTTATGTTGGATATGATGGCTGAAGGTTTCTTCATTGTCATCGTTACCGAGACAGTTAAATCTGAGATAAATTTCTGTCAGTTTATCATAGTGAGAGAGACCACCATGCTTATCTGTACTCAGTCGGTAATTTTGTTGATAAAGCATACCCATTTGAGGATAACGTTTTGAATATTCTGGAATTTCAATGGGGTTTTCAATAATGCTTAAATAGTCAATCAGTTCTTTAAAATAAGAAAATAATTGCTGCATTTTAGGCAATATTAAAATTTGGTAATTATGTTCAAGTTTTTCTTTCAGAAGGGTATCTTCTTGAAGATCAATCTGCTTTTGACTCGCTTCTTCTCGCAAATCATCTAAAATTCCCATAGGCTTACTCTGCGTTGTTTATCATTTTGGGGGTATTTGATTTATGTTACTTGATAAGTAAATAGTATATATGGAGATAAATATATCTGCTATAGTCAATTCGTGAATTAATTCTGCTCTAATAAGACCTATTAAAAGAATGGGATGTCATCAGAATATGAGGAATATATGAAAAGTTTAATATTAAAGTGCTGTGTCTCAGTAGTGATTTTGATTATTTCACTCCCTGTTTTTGCTCAGACTTCACTTTGGCAGATCAGTAAGGGAGATAAAATTCTTTATCTGGGGGGGACTATCCATATCCTTGGAGAGGAAGATTATCCACTACCAGAAGAGTTTCAATACGCTTTTCAAAAATCAAAAAAGATTGTTTTTGAGACGGATATTGCTAAGGCAAAAGAGCCTGAATTTTCTCAAAAAATGATGCAGCAAATGATTTATCCCGCTGGTGAGACTCTTAAAGACAGCCTAAGTGAATCAACCTATCAACGTCTGGAAAAATATTTTTCAGATAAGATGGTGCCAATGGAGAAAATTGATATTATGAAGCCAGGCATGGTGTCGATTATGTTATCTGTTATGGAGTTTCAACGCATGGGAATGGTTTCTGTAGGTGTTGATGAACACTTTTGGCAACTGGCTAAGCAAGATGGAAAAACAATAGGTTTTCTTGAGTCTCTGGATGAGCAATTGAGCTTTCTGGTTAATATGGGAATAGGCAATGAAAATGAGTTGATTTTAAATACACTAAATGATCTAAAAGATGTGACTTCGATGATTAATTCATTAAGAGCAGCCTGGCGTTCTGGAAATGAACTTGAAATGAAAAAAATTGTCTTACAAAGTATGATTGATGACTATCCTAAACTCTATCAAAATATGCTTGTTGTACGAAATAATAACTGGCTTCCCCATATTGAAGAAATGATTGAAGATGAAGCGGAGACTTTAGTTTTAGTGGGTGCTTTGCATTTGGTTGGGGATGATGGCTTATTGCAATTATTACGGAATAAAGGATATGAAGTAGAGCATTACTTGCTTTGAGGCTCATTTGAAAAAATTCCATAAATCAGCATTTGCACCTATACTCTTAGAATGCGATGTTATTAAATCCATGTCTGAAATTGAAGAGAAGTGTAATGTGGCAAGTAATACAGTTTGATGTTCTATTTAAAATTGTGATTGTTCTCATTTTGTCTTTGAGTATGAACGCCTGTATCACGACACAAGCACCGAAAATTTCTCATGTTCATATCGGTCACGCCATGACTGCATGGCGAAGCACACCTGATGAACAAGGGTTATTTGTAGTTGCCGAAAAAGAAGCAGCAATTGCATCTGAACATGCTCAATATGCGGTAGAAAACTCACATGATTTAAGCCTGGTGAAAATGCATACCATGCATGTTCTTCATACAATGAAGCCTGAATTAGTGCCTGATATGTCTAAAAATGGTCCCGGACTTGGTTATGGTTTTGTGAAAGCAATGAACGACTCTAATGATCATATCTTGTTTGCAGCTGATTCAGCAGATGCCAGTACCAATATCAAAACGTCAGCCTTGCTTTGGTCAGAACATACTCAAGTGGTTATCGAACGGAGTGAATTGCTCATCACTTTGGGCCAGGCATTATTAAAATCAAACTCTCATGAGGAGATTATTGTTTTAGCTGATGAAATTCTGTTACTCACACAGCAAAATATTAATGGTTATGATTCAGATGGAGATGGCACTATAGGTAATGTAAAAGATGATTATGGTTTGATTCAGCTTAGAAAAGATATTAATAGAATGATCAATAATGAAAATCCACCGTATCAAACAGTAGAAAAGAAATATTTATTTGGTCTGATTCAATTGTCTTCAGGTGAATGGACTTTTAGTCAGGACAAAAATACGAGTCAAGGTTCAGGAGCTTTTCAATATTAGGTTTTATTTGCACAATTAAAGAGGTTTTTACAAAAGAGTATGTTGATAAAATATAACCGACTCAGAATATGTGAACATTCCTTTTGCCATTTATTATCCATAATAAGGGCAGGAGCTTTTGTCTGCTTCAATTTTGTATTTTTGGGTTTTGTGTTTTTCAACAATGCCTATGCTACGTATCCTCCTTCTTTTTCAGATTGTCTTACAGGAGATGGTGAGGAATATGATCAGGTGGATGCTTGTCGGCAACTTTTACAATCAAATTCTAAAAATTATAAATTACATGTTGCTTTGACTAAGACGCTAGATAAACGTCAAAAATATAAACAGTCATTGGATGCATATCATAAGGCTCTCCAGGCTTTTCCTAATGATGATTATTTTTTGAAAAAACGTTTAATTGCTGAAAGTAACTATAAAGAACAGCAGTGGTTACGAAATAAAAAACAGGGGACAAATACTAAGCCTGTAATATCAAAAGCTGAAAGCCAGTTTAAACTGAATAAAATTCGCTGCACTCGTATGACAGGTAAAGCTGCATTAGAGGCTTGTGAAAAGGCTATTAAAGTAAATGATAAAGATTCTATTTTATTTGTTTCGATGGGGGATATTCATGCCTCCCAACAACAAAACAAGCAAGCGATTATTGCATATAAAAGTGCTATAAAACTCAATCCTGATGATAAACTAACATCTCAAAAGTTAAAAAAATTAACGCAAAGAAAAGAGCTTACAAAGAAGAAACAAACCTCTCAAAAGCCTGCTCAAACAAAAAAGGTTCAATCAGTTAAAAGTAAACCAGTTAAAAATACTGATTCTGTAAATACTAGTGCTCCTATCAGTAAGAAAGTAGTAAGTAAGCCGGAAAAAATTCAAGTTACCAGTCATTTGGATAAAACAGTTAAACAATCGTCTTCAAAACCTTCTTCTGCAAAAGTATCTTCTTCAAAAAAAGCACAGAGCAACACGCTTAAACCCGAACAACAGCAATTTCTTGAGCAATTAAACCTTTTGCGTTCCTTAAAAGAACAGGAAATTATCTCTCAGGCTGAATATGAACAACGTAAAAATGCTCTGCTTGATAAAACGTTCAGGGTAGCAACTCAAGAGAAAGAAAAAACTGTAAGTAAAGTAATAAGCCAACCGGCTAAAAAAACAATAGATAGCTATAAAGGCTTGAATTTTGGCAATTATCACGCATTGATCATTGGCAATAATCAATATAAACATTTACCTAAACTTGAGACTGCGGTAAATGATGCAGAGAGTCTGGCAGAGCTACTTAAAGAAAACTATGGATTTAAGGTAAAATTGCTACTTAATGCGAATCGATATGATACGCTTAAAGCAATGGGAGAATATAGAAATACCCTCTTGAAAGATGATAATTTACTGATCTATTATGCTGGACATGGTGTTCTGGATAAGGCTTCCGAAAGAGGTTATTGGTTACCAACTGATGCAGAACGCGATTTTACCTCTAACTGGATTTCAACAGCTGAAGTGACGGATACCTTAAAAGCTTTAAAGTCCTGGCATGTTCTGGTGGTCGCTGATTCCTGTTATTCAGGCACTTTAGCCAGAAGCATTTCAATAAAATTTAATAATCCGGAAAAGAAACATTCATTGATTGAACGTTTATTGAAGAAAAAGTCCAGAACAGTCATTACTTCAGGAGGTCTAGAACCTGTCACAGATTCAGGTGGTGATAACCATTCTGTTTTTTCAGAAGCATTGCTGGATGTACTGAGAAATACCAATGATGTGATAGAAGCTGAAGAAGTATTTTCCCGACTTAGAGACAATGTCATTCTTAATGCCGATCAAACCCCAGAATATTCAAATGTTAGAAAAGTGGGCCACAATGGCGGTGATTTCATTTTTCGTAGACAATAAAATCTAGTGGAAAAAATCTCTAAAATATGTTATTTTTGCCCGTCTTTTCTGGCTTATGTCCACCATAATTAACGCTAGATAATAAATTAAACCCTTTATGTCAGTCCATTAACAGAATGTGAGGATGCATCCTGATGCCCGGTAAGTTGTATATTCAAACCTTTGGTTGCCAGATGAACGAGTATGACTCGGCTAAAATGGCGGATGTTTTAAATGAATCTCATGGTGTTGTTCTGGTTCAAGAACCCAAAGAAGCTGATATTCTTTTGCTAAACACTTGTTCCATTAGAGAAAAAGCTCAGGAGAAAGTTTTTTCTCTATTGGGACGTTTTCGTCAATTGAAAGAGCTTAATCCCAATATTGTTATCGGGGTAGGTGGTTGTGTCGCCAGTCAGGAAGGTGAATTGATCCGCAAGAGAGCCCCTTATGTGGATCTAGTTTTTGGGCCTCAGACCTTACATCGTTTGCCACAAATGCTGGATGAAGTTTCAACCATTCATCATCCAGTGATGGATATTTCTTTTCCTGAAATTGAAAAATTCGATAATTTACCAGAACCTCGTGCAGATGGCCCTAGTGCCTTTGTTTCCGTCATGGAGGGTTGTAGTAAGTATTGTACCTTTTGTGTTGTGCCTTACACTCGAGGTGAAGAAATTTCTCGCCCTCTGGATGATGTGATTGCAGAAATTGCTTCTTTGGCAGGACAGGGGGTTATTGAAGTCAATTTATTGGGGCAAAACGTTAATGCATACCGAGGTGAGACACACGAGGGTGATATCGCTGATTTGGCGCTATTGATTCATTATATTGCCCAGGTAGAGGGTATTCAGCGCATACGTTACACCACCTCTCATCCCAATGAATTTTCAGATTCACTGGTGGAAGTTTACCGTGAAGTACCAGAACTCGTAAGCTTCCTGCATTTACCAGTACAAAGTGGTTCAGATCGTATTCTTAGTTTGATGAAACGAGGGCATTCTGCGTTGGAGTATAAAAGTAAGATCAGACGCATTCGTGAAGCTCGCCCAGATATTCATTTGTCCTCGGATTTTATTATTGGCTTTCCTGGTGAAACTGAAGCGGATTTTCAGGCAACCATGCAATTAATTGAAGATGTCCGTTTTGATCAAAGTTTTAGTTTTATTTATAGCCCTCGACCAGGCACACCTGCAGCTTCATTACCTGACGATGTACCGATGGAAGTGAAAAAACAACGATTAAGTCAGTTACAGGCTCGCATTAATGAATTTGCGAATGAATATTCACTACAAATGGTTGGCAGTGTACAAAAAGTATTAGTGCACGGTATTTCCAAAAAAGATACTTCTGAAGTTTCTGGGCGAACGGAAAATAATCGTGTGGTTAATTTTGACCCACAGGGACACGATCTCATCGGAAAAATTATTTCTGTTAAAATAACAGATGCTTATAGCAACTCACTACGCGGTGAACTTGTTTTAGATGATACTCTTTCAGGTAATAAAAAATGACAGCAGCACAACTGGTTATTGAGCCAGTCGATAATAACCGTTTAGTAAACCTTTGTGGTCAATTAGATGAACATTTGCGTTTGATTGAACGACGTCTTGCAGTGCAAATTTCAAACCGTGGCAATCAATTTAAAATCACGGGTAAACCAAAAGACAGAGATGCAGCTGTTTCAGTTTTGGAAGCTCTCTATGAAGAAAGCGCGGATGCTCTATTGGATCCAAAGCGAGTTCATCTTTTTTTACAGGCATCAGGCATCGAAACCCAGCTTAAAGAAGAAGCTAAAGAGCCTCATGACGAAAAGAATGACGATATTTCTATTTTAGCTGGTCGTAGTTTAATTAAGCCTCGTGGTCAAAATCAGCAAAGCTATTTAAAAGGTGTGTTGCTGAATGATATCAGTTTTGGAATTGGTCCAGCGGGTACTGGAAAAACATTTTTAGCGGTTGCCTGTGCAGTACAAGCATTGGAACGCGATGATGTCAGACGTATTATTTTGACTCGCCCTGCGGTTGAAGCAGGAGAAAACTTGGGCTTTTTGCCGGGTGATTTATCCCAAAAAATTGATCCTTATCTCAGACCTCTTTACGATGCTTTATATGAAATGCTGGGGTTTGAGAAAGTGAGTAAACTGATCGAGCGTAATGTTATTGAAGTTGCACCATTAGCTTTTATGCGTGGCAGAACCCTTAATGAATCTTTTATCATTTTGGATGAAGCACAAAATACCACACAAGAGCAGATGAAAATGTTTTTAACTCGTATTGGTTTTGGTTCAACAGCAATTGTGACAGGAGATATCACTCAAATTGACTTACCAGGTGGTCGACCTTCCGGTTTAAAACATGCAATAAAAGTATTATCAAAAGTGAAAGGGATCAGTTTTACTCATTTTAATTCCAAAGATGTCGTCAGACATGCTTTAGTTCAGAGAATTGTTGATGCTTATGAGAAGAATGATCTTCTAGAAGAAGCTCATGCAACATCATCTGAAAAAAGTCAGGCTAAAAAAAGACATTATTCTAAAGGTAAATAAACATCAAAATGAATGATGACTTTAAACTCTATGTTGATCTGCAACAAATTGTTTCTTCAAAAAATATTCCAACGCAAGATAAAATTGAATCATGGGTTCGACAGACTCTTATTACAGAAGCTGACCCCGCCCTAAATAATGATGAATACGAGTTGACGATTCGAATTGTTGATAAAGAAGAAGTGCAGTCTCTAAATCGAATGTATCGTGACAAGGATAAACCCACGAATGTTCTCTCATTTCCTTATGAAGATTTTCCTTTTGATACACCTCCTGAAATACACTTACCTTTACTAGGTGATTTAGTGATTTGTCACGATATCGTGGTTGAAGAAGCAAGTCAGCAGGGTAAAACGATTGAAGCTCATTGGGCTCATATGGTTGTCCATGGTGTCTTACATTTGAAGGGCTATGATCATATTGATGATTCAGATGCTCATATTATGGAGTCATTGGAAATCAAAATACTTCATCAACTTAAAGTTAAAAACCCTTATAATTAGTATGCATTTATTATAAATGTTACTCCCTCCTCTAAGGTTCTAAATAAAAATCAGAGCTGTTATTAGCATTTTTATTCTATTCATATTTACAAGCTGTTAATTATAGAAATATTGAACTACTATTAATTATGTGCATCATAGTGATTGTTTATTAAAGATATTTTTTTTATTGTCGATAAAAAAGAATAACGAGAGAGGACATTCAAATGGTTTGGTTTTTTAATAAAAAAAATGATAAGCATATTACTGAGTTAATGCAAGAGCAAGACAGACTCGTCAATGAAAATGAAGAACTGAAACATGAGTTGGAAGAGCTTAAAAAGCAATTAATATCATCTGAGAGCCAAGATTCTGAATTACATCAGATGGAAGAGTTGGTTAAGTTTGAAAATGAACATATGAAATCTGGATTGTTGGATATTCAAGGAAGTTTAGCAAGCTCGGTTGAAGCTGCCAAAGAAACCTTGAAATGTGTGGCGACACTCAAGGGTGAATTCGTTACCAGAACTAAAAGCCTGTCAAGTATTAATGCGGAAATTAAAGGGCTTTCTGAAATTTCTGATGAATCGGGGAGCGCTGTAGAAGGGATGTCTTCCAGAGCTGAAGAAATCAGCTCTATTCTTACTCTGATTCGTGGTATTGCTGAGCAAACTAATCTATTAGCTTTAAATGCTGCAATTGAAGCTGCAAGAGCTGGTGAAGCTGGACGTGGTTTTGCTGTTGTGGCGGATGAGGTCAGAGGTTTAGCAGATAAAACACAAACAGCAATTACTGAAATCAATGATGTAATTACATCACTTAAGGATAACGTTACATCTGTTTCTAATATGTCGTCTCAGCTTATTGATAATATCAATACTGTGTTTAATAATATGTCCGATTTTGAAGGTCATATGAGTGAAGTTGACAATCAGGTTCATGAACACTTTGGAGAAATTAATTTAATGACAGATAGTGTTTTCATGAGTCTTGCAAAAACTGATCATATGTTATGGAAAATTAATACCTATCTTTCTATTAATAATAGAGAACCTGTTTTTCAATTTGTCGATCATCATAATTGTCGCTTGGGCAAATGGTATTATGAAGGTGAAGGTAAAGAATTTTTCTCCCAATCAAATCATTATCAAGCTTTAGAAAAGCCACATTCTATTGTACATAATGGCACTAAAGATATTTTTGAGTTGATTACAAATGAAAAACTTGATTACAGCAAATTAATGCAGGCTGTAAAATTAATGGAAGATTCAAGCCAGGAAGTCTTCGACAGTCTTTCTGAAATTGCTCAAGATTCCCAACGTGATTATAGTTAATTGATTGTAATATCTTTATTTTTATCAGTATCATTTATTAATGAATATACGACATAGGTAAAATATAAATAAAGAAATGCCCTCCCTCATTTTTATATAATAATATTATTTTGTCAGTAATATTTAATAGTGTCGAATATCTGGATAATTAACCTTAAACTCTAAAGATAATAACTGTTTTATAGATACTTTTATCCTTATAAGTCAAAAGTTTACTTCAGTTTAATTCAATAAAATATTGGTGTTGTAGTTGAAATATGTTCATCTCTTATAGACCACAGGGATTCTATTGGAAGTCAATGATGGGGAAACTTACCGTTTAATTGAGAGTTTTCTATAATGATTGGCTAATATTGGTATTTTGCATGTTGTTGTGAGCTATTGTAGAATTACTTATCTTATGAGCAGCGCATAGAAACTGGTTTACAGCAGACAATGAAAGAAGAACGACCTAGTAGGACTTCTGCCTTGAAAAGCAGAAGTCGAAAGCTATTACAACGGATTGGACACGCCTTAATTGGTGAAATTAGTGATAAATTCCGCCTGATGGAAATTTTGCGTGACGTTCAGCACCGCAATATCATCAGTAGTGAAACTCTCTCCATGATCGAAGGGGTTATGGAAGTTACCGATATGCAAGTGCGAGAAGTCATGATTCCTCGCTCGCAGATGACGGTGATTGACCGAGATGCCAACGCAGAAGACATTCTTGCCTGTATTATTGAATCCGCACATTCCCGCTTCCCTGTCATTGGTGATAATCGAGATGATGTAGAAGGTATTATTCTAGCCAAAGATATGCTCAACTTTTTTGCTAAGGAAGATCATCTTTCACTAGACTTGAAAGAATATATGCGTCCAGCCGTTTTTATTCCTGAAAGTAAACGTTTGAATGTTTTGCTGAGAGATTTTCGTACTAATAGAAATCACATGGCCTTAGTCGTTGATGAGTATGGTGGTGTGTCGGGATTAGTAACCATTGAAGATGTTCTGGAGGAAATTGTTGGCGAAATTGAAGATGAACATGATGTGGAAGAAGATAGCAATATTACCTCTCACGGTGAGGGGGTTTATACTGTCCAGGCATTGACTGAAATAGATGAGTTTAATGATTTCTTTAAGTCTGATTTTAGAAATGATAAATTTGATACGGTTGGTGGCATTGTAATGAATGCCTTTGGGTATATGCCTCAACGCGGTGAAGAAATTGAACGCGGTAACTTTCGATTTAAAGTCAGTCGAGCTGATCATCGCCGTATCCATAGTCTAAGAGTGATTCGTGTTTCAGTTACAGGCTCATCCAGTTAGTCTCATATTTAAGATAATACCTCTACGAGAAGTAAATGCTCCAATCAAACTATGAATCTGGTTATTTTCGACAAGAAAGTTTACTTGAGTATTTACCTGAAAGTTTACTGAAATGGGTGTCAGAAGGGCGCATATCCTGGTTTGTTGCCCTTCTTTTGGGGGCTTTAGTACCTCTATCCTTTGCTCCATTTAATATCCAATCTGCACTGTTTTCCTATCTGATATTTTTTCCACTGAGCCTTTTTTTATATCAGGTACTTCAAAGCTCTACAGCCAAAGAAGCATTTTATAAAGGATATTTTTTTGGTATTGGCTTATTCAGTGTGGGAGTATCCTGGCTGTATGTTGCTATCCATGATTTTGGTTCAGCTCATTGGGCATTGGCGACTTTTTTTACAGGAGGCTTTATTGTATTCCTGTCTACTTTTTATGCGGGTTTTGCCTGGAGTCTTTTTAAGGTAAGGGAAATATTTTCCGCTCAGGCTTTATCTCAAACAATTGTGATTTTGTTTTATTTACCAATACTTTGGGTATTATTTGAATGGTTGCGTAGTTGGATTTTAACAGGCTTCCCCTGGCTACTATCGGGTTACCCTTTGATCGAAACCCCTTTGGCTGGTTATGCACCTATTGTTGGAATTTATGGCTTATCGTTATTAACCATTTTAGTATCTGCATGCCTTGTAATACGTGTGAAGCCTGTTTTTAGCCTGGTGAGTATTTTTTTGTTTTTTTTATGTGGTATCCTTCTAGGGCAAATTCAATGGAGTGAGCCTCAGGGTGAGCCGCTGTCTGTAGCTATGATTCAAGGCAATATTAATCAATCAATTAAATGGGATCGTTTACAATTAGAAAAAACCAAACAGCTTTATGTTTCTATGAGTGAAGAACACTGGCAAGATAATGACCTGATTGTTTGGCCAGAAAATGCAGTACCCGTTTTTTATCATACTCTGGAACAGAATTTTTACCGAAAGCTGGCTTTAAAAGCAGAGAAAACTCAGACTGAATTAATAACAGGTTTACCTGTCTTTGATGATAAAACCCAGCAATACTACAATTCAATGACGAATTTGGGTGGAGAACAGGGATATTATTATAAAACACACCTTGTACCATTTGGAGAGTATGTCCCACTGGCGGCCTTAATCCGGGGCTTAATTAAATTTTTTGATATACCCATGTCTGGTTTTAGTGTAGGTGGGTCGGATCAGCCGCCTCTTTTCATCAAAGGGCATAGAGTTGTGGTAACACTTTGTTATGAAGATGTTTTTCCACAAGATATGATGAGCAAAATTCCAGAATCTCAATTCATGATCAATTTGTCTAATAATGGATGGTACGGAGATTCTTTTGCTCCTCACCAGCATTTAGAAATGGCTCGTATGAGAGCGCTTGAAAGTAGTCGAGAATTAATTCGAAGTACCACGAGTGGAATTTCTGCTTTAATTGACTCTAAAGGTCGTGTTTTAGTAAGTGGTCCACAATTTAAACAAGCGGTTATTAAGGGGCAAATACAACCTAGAATGGGAACAACACCGTATGTCTTTTGGGGTAATTATCCAATAATATTATTTTTTATTGTCGCTTTCTTATTGTTCTGGAAACAAATTAAATTCTTTCCCAACAAGTAATATTCAGAACTACTTTTTGAACGACTCTTTGTCGTTTAATTTCAAAAAGAGCCGTAATGACAGACAAACTTATCTTCAGCTTATTTTTATTTATACAAGTACCTATGGTTTGGGCACAGGTTTCAGCAACTTATACCTTAACATCAGCGCCTATCTGTTCTAGTGATGAAAGTCTGGTTGTGATTTCAGGCAAAGATATTCCTCAAATAATCGGGAATCAAGTTAAAAATCTCTCTCTGGTAAGCTTCAAGCAGGGAAATAAACAGGCGATTGTATTTCAAATCGATCAAAAAGATTCTCAAGACCGCTATATATTTAAAAACAACTCAGTTGAAAAAAACGAGTCATTGACTGTTTTTGACCATTTTGATGAACTGGTTTTAAGAAAAAAAGATCTGGGTGAACGATGGGATATGTCATCTAATCCTTTTAAAAAGGACATAAAATCTTCTTTATTCATAGAAATTGAAATCAAAATAAAACAGGAAAATACTGGACAAAATAATTCAGGGCAAAAAGAAACATCTGGTTGGCTCTATATTATTCAGAATGAAGCTGTTTCATTTCAAGACAAGGCAGTTGTTTATAATTCAAAACAAGACAGTATTATTAGCCCTCTATATAAAATGGTGTTTTCAAAAGAAAAACCTTTTTTACTCAATGCCTTTCATTGGCGTATGCATAAGCCATCATCAGAATTATTTTCCATGGACTCAGAATGGAGTCCAGATGCAACGGATACCATGAAAATTCGTCATATAGGTAAATTTTTTGGCTTTTCATTTAAACGTACTGATGATGATTATTATTCACAATTAGTGGATGTCAAAAAAGGGCCTTTACGTGTTATTCGACGGACTGAAAATAAAGTAAAGGTTTTTTGGAAGTTAAAAAGCCCAGCACTTTATATTGACTATGTCATGATGCCTGATGGCTTTGTTATGGATAGTATGATTGATATACCATTTAACATTTCTTTCTTTTTTAGTGAATTGGCGACAATGACGACTATGGATTGGAATAATGAGTTTGAAGGACAAAACTTGATAATTAATACTGATAAGGCTCAATTGGATTTGCCTGTAAATGGCAAGACTTCAGATGATAAGAAAGCATTTAATGAAATTACCGCAACAAACTTTTCAGTGGATAGTAAGCTGGGGAAATTTGACGTTATGTTAGATCTCCCTGAAGATTTTCCTATTCATTCTCAACTTTTCTTAAAAGATGCTCTGAATGAAATAGATTTACCAGAAAATCATCCAGGTCAATTTGGAAATGTGGGTTTTAAGACGACTGGCTGGGAAAAAATTGATAGTAAGCTACACCATTTAAGATTTACGGTTTGTGTTGATAAAATGTAGCTAACAAGCACGATTTATGTGACATTTTGCACACTTGTAAGTTCGTAAGTTACGACTTTCTCGGCTATACTCTATGTGATTTATACAAATAAGTTGGCTAATGCTCATTAATGCATAATGCTAACCAATAATGAATGATAAACGGGTTTGCTTTGAATAACATGGTTCCAGAATTTCAAATTGCTTACAACAACTCATTGCTTGAAATCGAGTTAAAAGGAGATTGGACTCTTGACTCAGATTTTTCTGCTTCAAGAGTATCTGATGATTTTGAAACTGAATTAAATCAACAATTTAATAATAATTCTGAAATACAAACTGTAACCATTGCAATGGATCAGGTAAGCGCCTGGAACTCTGCTCTATTAACTGCAATTCTTTCTTTGACCGAACTATGTGAACATCATCAAGTGATATTTGAGAGAACGCAACTCCCACGTGAAATGAATCGCTTGATTGAGCTCTCTTCAAAAATCTCCCCAAGAGAGAATAAAAATTATCTAGTAAAAAATTCATCTTTTTTGCATAACGTTGGTAGTAACGTTATTGCATCAATTAAAGATGTTGGAGATGTCATTACATTTATTTCTGAAGCGGGTGTTGCATTTATTTCCATGCTTAAGGGTAAAGCTGTTTATCGTTCATCAGACACCTGGTTAATTATGCAACAGACAGGTGCAGAAGCGATGCCTATTGTGAGTCTGTTAAACTTTTTAGTTGGTGCTATCTTAGGCTATATTGGTGCGATGCAATTAGAAAAATTTGGAGCTGAAATTTTTATCGGAGATATGGTTGGTGTCGCAATGACAAGGGAAATTGCAGCTATTATTACAGCCATTATTATGGCTGGACGATCAGGGGCGGCTTTTGCGGCTCAATTGGGAACGATGAAAGTTAATGAAGAAATTGATGCTCTGAGAAGTATGGCTATACCACCAATGGAATTTCTGGTTTTACCTCGAATGATAGGTATGATGTTAATGATGCCTCTATTAGCTATTTATGCTAATTTTATGGGTATTTTAGGTGGTGCTTTAGTCGCTTATGCTATGTTGAATATCACTCTTGAGCAATATCTTGATGTTGTTATTAAATCAGTAGGGCTTAATGATATTGCTGCTGGTGTTTTTATGTCTTTAGTGTTTGGTGTTATTGTTGCTGTAGTTGGATGTCAAAAAGGAATGAGTTGTGGTAATAGTGCTGAAGCAGTGGGAGCATCAACGACATCAGCTGTGGTGACAGCAACGGTTATTATTTTTATTTGTGCAGCTATCTTAACCGTAGTTTTTGGTGTATTAGGAATATAGTCATGAATGAATATGCTATCAATAATAGTTTAGACGTCCATTCAGGTACTGCTATCAATCAAGCATGCTTATCTAAAGACGCCATTGTCGTTGAAAATCTGACTATGGCCTATGAAAATCAAATTATTCAAAAGAATTTAAACTTTACTATTAAACGAAATGATATTTTTATTATTATGGGTAATAGTGGGAGTGGTAAAAGTACATTAATGAGAGCGATGACTGGCCTTAGTAGGCCATCAAGTGGTGATATATTTTACCAATGTGATAATCAGCATCAGGGGTTTTGGCAATCGCCTAAAAAAACACAAGTAAACATTATGGAACAGTTTGGTGTTATGTTTCAAAATGGTGCTTTATTCAGCTCAATGACACTCCTGGAAAATGTATCCTTGAGACTGACACAAGTTACCCAATACAGTCCTGCTCGGATTCGTAAAATTGCAGCCTTTAAATTATCTTTGGTAGGTCTTAAAGGCTTTGAACATTATTATCCTTCAGAAATAAGTGGTGGTATGCAAAAGCGTGTGGCTATTGCCAGAGCAATGGCTATGGACCCACCGATTTTATTCTTTGATGAGCCTTCAGCTGGCCTTGATCCTCTCAGCTCAAAGTTATTGGATGATCTTTTATTGGAATTACAGGACAGTATGGGAATTACTATGATTGTTGTGACCCATGAATTGGATAGTATTTTTGCAATTGGCAATAATGCTATTTTTCTAGATCATGATCAAAAAACAATTATTGCCAGAGGTAATCCAAAAGAGATGCTGTCAAATAGTGAACATGAGCAAGTAAGAGCTTTTCTTAACAGAGGTAACTCTCCTATTAATAAAGCAAAGGAAGCAGGAGAACAGAGAAAATGAGTGTAAAAGCAAACCCAACAGTTGTCGGTGGTTTTGTCATCGGTGCTATAATTTTAATCGTGATCAGTTTTCTGGTTTTAGGTTCGGGACGTTTTTTTAAAAATGATATGAGATTGATGGCTGTTTTTCCAGGTACTGTCAATGGTCTTCATGTAGGCTCTCCTGTTTTATTTCGTGGCGTAAATATTGGTTCTGTTGCTCAAATCAAACTCTATCATAACCATAAAACTCAGCAAAGCCTGGTACCTGTTTACATTGACTTGAAACAGGAGGTTATGGAGCTAATGATTCAGGAAGATGATACTAATCTAACTGAAGAGCAAGCACTTGAACTTATGGTTGATATGATTAAGGCAGGCCTTCATGCAAGGCTAACCCTGGAAAATCTGATCTCCGGTCGTCAAGTAGTAGAGTTTGAATTTGATGAAAATATTCCAATAGAAGTTACAGGAATTGACAAAAAATATTTGGAAATTCCAACGGTTGAATCTGAACTGGATAAGTTGCAAAACTTATTTAAAACGATACCACTGAAAGAGTTAACAGAAAGTCTTATTGTAACAGTAACAGAAATTAATAAATTATTTGCTAATAAAGACAGTAAAGAAATTTTCAATAATATTAATTCAGCTATTATTGGTAGTCGTCAATTGATTGACAATCTGAATGAACAAGTAGTACCACTAGCTAATTCCACACAGGAGCGACTAACAGAAGTGCAGGTTTTATTAAAGAATACAGAAATGCAGCTGACAGAAACCTTAGTTGAATTAACAAAACTATCATCGACTGTGAATAAGAACCTAACGAATTTAACCGCATCTGCAACCATTGCATTTGACAAAAGTAATGTGGTTTTATCAAATATGAATACGATTGTTGATGAAAAAAGTAGTGTTCGAAATGAGTTGGATCATAGTTTGAAGGAATTATCCAGAGCTGCTAAATCAATGCGTGTATTTACTGAATATTTAGAGCGTCACCCGGAAGCGTTAATTAAAGGAAAAAAATATTAACGTTTGTTATCTATTGCAAAATATATTCATAGGAGGTTGATTTGATGAGTTTATCAAGGTACTACAAAATTATTTTTTTTATCCCTTTTTTTATCGGTATTTTTAGTATTTCTGGTTGTGGAACATCACAAAAATCAGACTTTTATCAATTGGGTGAAACCACAAATGTTTCACTATTAGGTGTTGAGAAAGGTCGAATTATTGGTGTTGGTCCTATTCATATTCCTGAATACATCAATCGTCCTCAGATAGTAACTCGAAGCTCAAAGCATCGCCTTAATGTTTCAGAGTTTAATCGTTGGATAGAACCTGTTACAGATAGTATGAGCCGTTTACTAGTGATTAATTTATCAAACAATCTCAATTCCAACAGAGTTTATTGGGTACCAAGAGTAGATCGTCAATATCCTCTTGATATTCGAATTGCTATTGATATTGGTCGATTTGATGGTCAGTTGGGAAAAAGCGTTGATCTAGAAGCACGTTGGAGTATTTTTGATAAAAATGATCGAACAGTTCTCACCAAAGTTTCTTTAATCAAGGAGCCTGTCAATGGAGGCTCTTATGGTGATCTTGTGATGGCAATGAATAAAGCTTTGAAGTTATTAGGTAAAGAAATATCAGAAGCATCTGTTCCTTTTCTTTCTGAGTAAAAAAAATCATTTTTAATATTATCTTTTAGATGTATATTTTTTAGCGTATGAGCGGATATTAAATCAATAGGAGTCATTTATGAATAGTCTTGATAGTTTGACTACTTTTTTTGGATGGTGTTCTATTTTAAATATCAGTCTTCTGATACTAACGACAATTATTTTATTGTTATTTAAAAATTCAATCTCTAGTCTTCATAGTCAACTATTCGGATTGAATCAGGAAAATTTATCTGAGATTTATTTTCAATATCTAGCCCATTATAAAATAGCCATAATAATATTTAATTTGGCTCCTTATATTGTGTTGAAGCTAATGAGTTAATTATTAAACTCATTATAATTTTACTTAATCTACGCTATTTAAAATTTACTTATTATAGGTTTTTCGTATGGATATTGAATTATTAAAAACATTTCTTGAAGTTAAAAAAACAAGACATTTTGGTAAAGCTGCAGAGAATCTTTATCTTACCCAGGCTGCCGTTAGTGCAAGAATTAAACAACTTGAACAATATATGGGGACATCTTTATTTACTCGTTATCGAAATAATTTACAATTAACTGCTGTTGGTGAACGACTCACTCATCATGCTGAAACCATTCTTATTGCTTGGGATAGAGCGCAAGCTGAGGCACATTTACGAGATAATCAAAGAAAAATTATAGCCATTGGTGGAACAAGCGGATTATGGGATTTAATACTTCAGGGTGCATTAAATGAAATTCATAAACACTTGCCTGATATTGCATTACGAGCAGAGTCTCATGGCCAGGATATATTGATACGTCGTCTTGTAGAAAGAACGATGGACTTAGGATTGTTGTATGAACCAACAAAAGTATCTGATTTGATCTCAGTACCTGTTACACAAGCTGAACTTATTCTGGTGTCAACGGAAAAACATCAGGACATACATGAGGCATTGAATCAGGATTACGTCTCAATTGACTGGGGGACAGCGGTTAATATTGCTCATACTCAAATTTTTCAAGATATAAGATCACCTGTTTTGTATACAACATTGGCAAAAATTGCTCTAGAATTTATTTTATATAATGGTGGTAGTGCTTATCTCCCTTTACAACTTGTAGACCACCTTTTAGAAAAAGAATTGTACCATATTGAGTCAGCACCTGTAATTAATCGACCAATTTATGCTTGCTATCATAAAGAAAATTTAAATGAAGATTTGATAAAGGATATTATAAATATTATTAATGATATGAGTGAGCCTGAATTAAATTAATATAATCAGATCGGTTATTTTTTTGATAAAAATTGTTTGTTAAAACCATAAAAAACAGTAATTGTACTAAAAAACTATTTGAATGATACTTAGCCTGATTTCTTTGTTTTTAACTTTTAATAGGGCTGCTACTATGTCATTAAATAGTTTTTATTCAGGTATAAAATTTTATGATAGTAAGAATTTCCCATATCAATTTTCTCGAAGTGGTGACTTTACATTCAATGAAGCTGAGCTGTTAAGTAATTGTGGCTTTATAATGCAACAATTACACAATAAAGAAATAGCTCCAGAAAATGAAGAGCAAATACATTTTTTAAGTGTTTTAGAAAAGAAAAATAAACCTCTATACAGTCATGAGCATGTTTATCTAAAATATCTTCAGTTGATTAAGAAAAAAAAGCAGCTTATACCTAGTGTAAAAAAAGTTAATAGAAGCGAAACCTCTTCTGATGATTATTTCCCAGAAGATACATAAGTATATGTATTGTATAAATGAATTTAAATTTTTATGTGATAATTATTTATTAGAGTATACTTAGATGTTGATGTTCTATTAAATTAACAATACATGAGCTGCTGATAATGAATATATTATTTTTAATGTACCCATGGGAAAAAATTAACCCAGATGATGATTCTACCATTAGAATTATTCATGAATGTGTTATTAGAAAACATACTGTGGCATTGGCAACAGTACAAAATCTAACAATGCGTGAATCCTCAGCTTTGGCTTTTTGTAAAGTTTTTGTGAAATCCGATCAGGTTTCAAATAATGTAAAAACTTTTTATAATAAAGCACGCTTTCGAAAGTTAAAATTACCATTAGGAGGCTTTGATGCCATCATCATGCGTTCTAATCCTCCATTGGATGTCACTTCTCTAAATTTTCTTGATTCAGTAAGAGACGATGTTTTTATTATGAATGATATTGATGGTTTGCGAATTGCCAACAATAAACTTTATACCTCTTCCTTTGATGATCCTAAAAATCGTTTTATTCCTAAAACCTATGTATCTAAAACTCCAGAATACCTAGAAACGGTTTTAAACGAATCCTCTACAGATAAAATGATCATGAAACCTCTTGATGGTTTTGGTGGGCATGGTGTGATTATGGTTGAGAAACAGGCCATCGATAGTTTTCGTTCTCTTGTTGAGTTTTACATAAGTAATAGTGAACGTGGAAATTATGTTATTTTACAAGAATATGTTGAAGGTGCTGAACAAGGTGATGTTCGGATATTAATGCTTAATGGAGAGCCTATCGGAGCAATGAAGCGTATACCTGCAACTGGTGAAGTTCGTGCCAATATTCATGCAGGTGGTAGTGTTGTAAAGCATTCATTAAGTAAAGACGAGAAAGAGCTTTGTAAATTAATAGGTCCAAAATTAGTTAGAGATGGTCTTTTTTTTGTAGGTATTGATGTAATTAATGGTAAATTGATTGAAGTTAATGTCTTGAGTCCTGGTGGTATTATGCGTATTAATAAACTTAATCGTACTAAACTTCAGGCTAAAGTCGTTGATTTTATTGAAAATGTTATTAATGCAAAAGAGACAATACAAGCTCGAAAAACGGAATTTTTGAAGGCTATTACTGATGCATGAAATTTCAGAACAAAGCTGTTTAAATTTTATTCAAAATGGACAATGTTTTCAGGCCATTATTGAAAATTCATTTGAAATAAAAATAGAAGATTACGGTTTTTTTATTTGTACTGCTATTCATGATGGTCATCAATTAAGAGAAGAACTTAAAAAAAAATGCTTACTAGATGAAACTGAACGATTATATGAAGAAGCTCCCTGTACAGGAGAAATGATTTGTTCGATGCCAATCACTTTAATTGGTTTAAACTCACGCTATGAGTATGACTTAAACCGTCCATTGGAGTCATGTATTTACGAAGAACCATGGGGAAAAACTGTGTGGAAGACCCCTTTATCTTCAAGAGAAATAAAAATCAGCCAGAAAAAGCATGCCTTATTTTATCGAATACTTGGTGCTTTAATAAAAAAAATAGAAACAATTCATGGAAATTGTTTAATCTATGATATTCATTCATATAACCACCATCGATTTGAGGAGGAAGCGCCTACCTTTAATATCGGTACAAAACAAGTACAAGCAAAAAAATGGAATAAGGTTGTCAAGCATTGGGGCAAAAGCCTTGCTGTGATCCAATTGCCAAACTTAGAAACTCGTTCATCAATTAATGAGACTTATTTAGGTCAGGGATATTTAGCTTCTTTTGTAAAAAAATATTATAAGAAGACCTTGATTTTACCAACGGAAATAAAAAAAATTTACATGGATGAAAATTCAGGAGAAATATATCACCTCGTTATAAATGATCTTAAAATTGGTTTAAAAGAAGTCATATTGGCGAATGCATTATTCTTTTCAAAACAAGCTAAACCCAAAACACCCAAACGAAGATCACAACTATTATCATCTAAAATTGATCCCGGTTTGGTGAACCTCGATAAAAAACTATTTAAATTATGTCGTGGAATTGAAACACTTAGTTATATTAATCCTAAAAATATTGTTAAAGAAAAAAAACAATTTTTTTTAAAAAATTTTAATTACACTCCTGAGTTTACTTATCGCCAATTAGAAATTAATCCATTTGAATTTCGTGAAAAGCTTTATCGCCTACCTGAGTACAATGTTACAGATATCAGCATTCAAAAAATGTATCGTGATGTCATTGATTCTTTTGCCACAAAGATTGATCTTTTGGCAACTATTGGAACTGAAAAATTTCTTTATAATTCATTAAGATATTATGGTGAGCCCAGTGTTGAAGATATTGATGCTGCTCATTTTTTGCTCTACGCTAAAGAATATGAACAAGATGTTGTTCCAACTATTGATGCTACAGAAGCAAAAGACCGTTTTATTTTGAGTTTAAAAGAATATGATATTGACTGTAAGGTTGTTGTTACTAATAAAATTATAGCTTCTGCCATGGTAGATAATAGTAAAAAAACAATATTGATAAACAAATCTATTCGTATTAATGAAATGGAACTTCAAGCATTGATACATCATGAATTAGGTGTTCATATGGTAACAACAATGAATAGCCGAGAACAACAACTTAACGTGTTCAAGCTTGGTCTTCCTGGCAATACCTATACACAAGAAGGATTAGCCATTTTATCCGAATATATGACTGGAAATTTGAGTCTACAACGTTTAAAAACATTGGCTTTGCGAGTAATTGCTGTAAAATTGATGGTAGACAATTATGATTTTAGTCATACATTTAAAACATTAGTTAATGATTATAATGTTAAATATAACGAGGCATTTAAGCTGACTGCTCGTGTTTATCGCGGAGGTGGTTTTACAAAAGATTTTTTATATCTCCGTGGTTTAAAGGACGCGTTAAAATTAACTCAAGTAGAATCTCTTTCAAATCTGTATGTTGGAAAGACCAGTTTTGAGTATTTGAAAGTAATTAATGAGATGATTGAAAGAGAATTAGTCTCTTGCCCCAAACACTTACCAATGTATTTACGAAAAGATGTGCGACCAAAAGAAAATCCTATTCTGGATTACTTACTGGATTCTGCAATCTAAATAAACTTGATGTTATAAATATTGATTTTTATCTTATAACAAAATTTTTTTACTAGAAACATCATATTATTCATATGATTTTGTCTGAGTGTATGGAAGTGAACATATAGAGTATCATAAGCAGAAAGCGGTTATTCCTGGGTACTATCGTTAGATGAAAAGAAATCTTGGGCATTTGTCCAAAGAATCTTTTTTGCCACTTCTTCAGGTAGAAATGATAACCATGTTCGATGAAAATTGATAAAGCGTTGTAACTCCATCCAACCACTATCTGCTTCATCCCAACTGGAACCTTTATCTACAGGCCATACAGGATCAGAACCCACCATAAAACGATCACTATAACGAAGAATTAATGCTTGCCATTTGGGTAATAATTTACCTTTTTGATCAGTGATTGGGTTATTCACATAGCGCCAGGGATCTCGTGCAGCTAAATCCATAACCACATTAGGACAAGCTTTCAAGATTTGTTCTACTTGTCTGGTATTAATGACTGCTCCGGCATGGGCTAATAGAAAACGGTTGTCTGGATTTCCCTGACAAATAGATAAGGTGGGCTTGATTGAAGAATATTCACTATGAACCATTAATGGGACATCATATTCATTGGCAAGTTTTAATAAGGCAACAAATACTTTGCTTTGCTTCCAGGGGACAGCCATGCCTCCAATTAAATGTAGTTCACCGATACCCCTATAGAGTCCACTACTCAGCCCCTTGCGAACTTCTTCAATCAATTCTGTACGAAACTGCCATGTTAGCTTTTCATTACCTGTTCGATATGGGCCATAAATGGGAATGATACGTTCTGGTGCTAATTGCTGAAGCTGTAATGCCATATCAGCTGGTCGGCCAATTACGACGGCTTTTTGTATTCCGGCTTTATCCAATATATCCAGAGCCTGTTGTGGTGAAGTGATTTCAGCCTGGTCCCATTTGTAATGTACATGTACATCAAAAAAAGGCTGAAGATTTTGAGCGGGTAAAGAAAGACTAAAACTAAAAAAAGCAAGTACAGAAAAGTAACGGTAGATAATTTTCATTATGCCTATAATCTTTTTTAAGAGTTAATGATATTTTAAGTTTCATATACTGCTTAATTCAGTTTTAAGGATAAGGAATTTAAGAATACATTTCAAGCGGTAAATTAATCATACTCAGTTATCTGAGTTGAGTTTGAGTAAAATAATTTTTTAGCGAACGACGATATTTAATTCTGAACAAAATTGAATGTTTTTTAATAAAGTATGTACTGCTTTCTCAGTATATTCCAGATTCATTGGAATAGTATCAAAAGAATGATTTTCAATACACCCAAAAAAACCCGTCTTTGATATTATGCTCGGGGTTCATATTATTGATCTCTTCATTATCATGAGTATGAATGGAAGTGAGTTATTTATTTATTCATTTTTGCTCAAGTTAAATATCTAAAAAATTAAATAATTATAAGTTTTCAAATTACTTATACTCTATAAAAAGTTATACATACTGATGTATAATATTAATTAATTTCAGAAAAAATATATCTCAAAATAGAACTATAAATTCCGGAGCTTATCAATAAATGCCAGTTATTTTACTTACAGATAATGGTTCAGTTCGAGAAAATGCAACCAGGCAACTTCGTAAACTGGCTGATAATTTAAGTCATAAAACAGGGTATTGTATTCATCCAGTATCACTTAAACATGCTGATCGTATCCCAGCTGAAAAACTGGATGGAAGTCCGGCTCAAATATTTCAGAAATTCATGGTTGAAAAACTTTTAGATGGTGAATTAGAATTTATTTTGCTCCCTATTTTTTTTGGTGAAAGTAAGGCTTTGACTTCATTTGTTGCTGAAGAGATCATTTTATTAAAGCAACGATTTGGTGATTTTAAATTTGAAATTGCAGAAGTAATATATCCATTGCCAACTGGAGAAGAGTTACTCACTCAGATTATTTATGAACATATAATGCTGACTCAAAAGCATAATAATCTGTCTATGGATAATATTGTTCTGGTTGATCATGGTTCACCAAATCCTAAAGTAACTGAAGTACGTCAGCATTTGGCAAGCATGGTGCAAAAACTCCTACCTGAAGACTGCTTATTAGAGCAAGCTGTTATGGAGCGACGTGAAGAGAAAAAATATGATTTTAATGGTCGACTATTGAAGGACTGGCTTTTAGATAAAATCAATGCAGGTGAAAAGAGCGCTATTGTGATCTTGATGTTTTTCTTACCTGGGCGGCATGCAGGAAAAGGGGGAGATATTGTCGAAATCTGTCAATCGGTAATGGTTCAGTATCCTGATTTTAAAATTAGTATTAGTCCTTTAATTTCTGAGCATTCTGAGTTTATATCAATCCTGGAAAAACGACTAAAAAATAAGATTTCATAAATCGAAAGCAATCGAATTACATATAATGGTGAAGCATATTATGCCCAATAGCAAGCAGATCACTTTATCTTTACAATATATCATTACTTGTCTTTTACCATTACTATTATCAGCATGCATTTCTTATCCTGAAACGATACAACCTGTAAAAGGATTCGAATTGAATCGATATCTAGGAAAATGGTATGAAGTTGCACGTCTTGATCATTCTTTTGAAAGAGGAATGAATAAGGTAACAGCTGAATATAGTCTTCGAAAGGATGGTGGTGTCAAAGTTATTAATAAAGGTTGGCACAGTTCAAAAAAGCAGTGGCAAGAAGCGATAGGAAAAGCGTATTTTGTCAGGGAAGTAGATGAAGCCTATTTGAAAGTTTCATTTTTTGGCCCATTTTATGGTGCTTATGTTATCTTTGAAATGGATAAAGAAAATTATCAATATGCTTTTATTTCTGGCCCCAATCATGAGTATCTATGGTTATTGTCAAGAACACCAGAGATTACTGATGAATTACAGGAGTATTTTCTTAAACGTTCTGAAACTCTTGGTTTTAATACTAATAATATTATTTTTGTTAAGCATTAATTAAATGAATAAGTTTGACTAACGCGATTTTTTTCATTAATAATAATTCCCAAATCTAGTGGTGGCAACCGTAGGTCATCATACTCTGACATATCTATGGCAATAAAGTCAGTTATATAATCTAAAGTATTTTTATTATACAATTCAGTTTCTTCGTCGATGTTGTTTAATGCTGTTCTGGCCTTTTTACACACAGACTGTTTATCAAGTTGTGTTGTCATTAAGAACATTCTTTTATCAAAATGAAACCCTGCAATACGCATACTACGTATAATATCATTCCAGATCTCTCTGCATTTATTTTCAGATTGATGAAAATAATCCATATTGATTATGATGCCATAAGTTCTAATTGTATTATTCATAATGTTTACTCTCGAATTTTATTTGCTTAGTCGCTCTAAGTTTTTTATCAATGTTGATAAAAAATAACCGCAGAGTATTAACTCTGCGGTAACACAAATTATACTAAAATATTACTGATGATAGCCCCAAAATGCTGTGCCTTTATGTTTGTCTTCATCAAATGAAGCTACCTGTTCCATCTTTGGCGTTTGTTTAGACTTACTAGTGC
>JAPHSW010000178.1 GCA_026196615.1 Gammaproteobacteria bacterium
CAGGAGATGCCTATGTGGATCATCCTAGTTTTGGTATGGCTTTAATCGGTCGTTTGCTTGAATCGCAAGGATTCAGAGTTGGAATTATTGATCAACCTGATTGGCAAAGTTGTGAACCATTCAAAAAATTGGGTAAGCCCAACTTATTTTTTGGTGTAACCGCTGGCAATATGGATTCTATGATCAATCGCTATACTGCGGATAGAAAATTACGTCATGATGATGCTTATACGCCAGATGATATTGGCGGTAAGCGGCCAGATCATGCTGTAGCCGTTTATACTCAGCGCTGCAAAGAAGCGTGGTCTGATGTTCCTGTCATCATTGGGGGCATAGAAGCGAGTCTTAGACGGATTGCTCACTATGATTATTGGTCTGATAAGGTTAAACGTTCTGTTTTAGTTGATTCCAAAGCCGATTTACTGGTTTTTGGAAATGGTGAAAGACAGATTACTGAAATTGCTCACCGTCTTTCACGAGGCGAAAATATTAACAAGTTGGATAATATTCGTGGTACGGCCTATATGGTCAAGCACCAACAAAAAGGCTGGATGGAGATTGATTCCACACGAGTTGATCGTCCTGGAAAAGTGGATGCTGTGGTCAGTCCCTATGAAATGACTGAACAAAGCTCTTGCTCTGATGCTAAAACATCAAAAGAAAATCTTGATCAAGTGAATGAAAGTAATGTTGTTGCTATACCACTTAAAAGTATCGTTAAATCTCTTGACCGTGAGCGTTCTGTTATTCGTTTGCCATCCTATGAAAAAGTAATTAGTGATTCAGTTCTATATGCACATGCATCCCGAGTGCTACATATGGAAACCAATCCAGGTAATGCTCGTGCTCTAGTTCAACGTCATGGTGACAGGGATGTGTGGCTTAATCCTCCACCTTATCCTTTGACAACTGAAGAACTGGATCAACTGTTTGAGTTACCTTATAAACGCTTACCGCATGCTGATTATCAAAGTAAAAAAATGCCTGCTTATGAAATGATCCGCTTTTCTATTAATATTATGCGGGGTTGTTTTGGCGGCTGTACTTTTTGTTCTATTACAGAACATGAGGGAAGAGTGATACAAAATCGTTCAGAAGATTCTATTATTCGTGAAATTGAAGAAATCAGGGATAATGTTCCGGAATTTAAGGGATACATCTCTGATTTGGGTGGTCCTACTGCTAATATGTGGCGTTTAGCCTGTGATGATAAAAAAATTGAATCAGTTTGTCGCCGCTTATCTTGTGTCTATCCTAGCATTTGTTCTCATATGAATACCGATCATGGGCCTTTGACTCATCTATATCAACGTGCGAGGGAATTACCGGGTATAAAAAAAGTTTTTGTTGCTTCGGGCCTTCGCTATGATCTTGCCATACGCTCACCTGAATATGTTAAAGAATTAGTGACTCATCACGTGGGAGGTTATCTCAAAATCGCACCAGAGCATACTGAAGAAGGTACTCTGAGTAAAATGATGAAACCTAAAATAGACAGCTATTATGAATTCAAGCAAATGTTTGAGAAGTTCTCTAAAGAAGCAGGCAAAGAACAATATCTCATCCCATATTTTATTGCTGCACATCCTGGGACAACAATTGAAGAAATGGTTAATCTTGCTTTATGGCTTAAAGAAAATAATTTCAGACTTGATCAGGTGCAAAATTTTTACCCTTCACCAATGGCAACGGCTACGGCTATGTACCATAGTGAACGTAATCCTCTTAAAAAGCTCAGTTATAAATCAGAAAAAGTATTGACTGCAAAAGGAGAAAAGGTGAGGCGTTTACACAAAGCTCTATTACGCTACCATGATCCTAAAAACTGGCCAGTCATTCGAGAGACACTTAGAGGCATGGGAAGAAGTGATCTGATTGGCGATGGTGATAAGCAATTGGTGCCAGCTGAGGAAAAACGTAAGTCATCTTCAAGAGGGAATAAGCAACGTTCTTTTAATCGTAAGACGAATCAAAAGCCAAAAAAATCGCCTGGAAAATAAGTATGTGATCGGGGTTTTTATTGTACATACCATTTTTGGCTCATGGCTTTAAACACCTTGTTGGGATACCGAGCTTTTCCAAGACTTCCATTATAGCGACCAAGAGCACGAAACAAGTTGCCTTTTTCTACTTCAAGATAATAGCTTAAAATTGTACAGCCAAATCTCAGATTAGTTTTGATATCAAAAAGATTGTCATTAGGGTGACCAATTTCTTTGAGCCAGAAAGGCATGATTTGCATTAAACCACGAGCACCAACCCAGGATATTGCATAACTATCAAAATTACTTTCTACTTGAATAACGGAGAGTACCAGTTCAGGTTGTAAGCCGACACGAGTGGCTTCTCTATGGACATTTTTTAAAATTTCCATTCGTTCTTTTGGGTTTGGCACTTGTTTGGCCATTCGAGTTGACATATCAAGCAACCATACCTCAGCATCAAACCGATCAGTAAAACCTGATGTGTCTCCAACCGCTTCGATCAATAGATCTTTTAGCTTTTCATCGACATTGGTTCGATAGCCATTAGCCAATTTAGAGCCATTGGCCAGTTTAGAGCTTTTAGGTGGAGAGCCCTCAGCTGGTGGAGAGCCCTCAGCAGCAAACAAAGGGGTAGCAAATAAACTAATAAAGAGCAGTACGAGGTATCGTAGGCTAAACTTGTAGAAAGAAGCTTTCATAAACACCTACGAAATTGAAAATACTTGCTCTTGTCATTTACTTGTTTTATTTTCTTTTTAAAGTGCCTGAACGTAGCTGATAATATTATCAACAGGAACTTCTCTGGCTTCACTATCTGTACGACCTTTAAATTCAAAAACACCTTTATCCAGACTACGTTCACCAATAACAATACGATAAGGGATACCAATCAACTCCATATTGGCAAACATGACACCAGGACGTTCTTTCCTGTCATCAAAGAGTACTTCAATACCAGCAGCTTCTAAATCTGCATAAAGTTTTTCTGCAGTTTCTTTGACTCGCTCACTTTTATGCATATTCATAGGAACGATGCCGATTTTAAAAGGAGCTAATGCATCTGGCCAGATAATGCCATTATCATCATGATTTTGTTCAATTGCTGAAGCCACTACACGTGAGACACCAATACCGTAACATCCCATGCTCATGATTTCTGCTTTACCATTGTCTGCTAGAACGCTGGCATCCATTGCTTCAGAATACTTCTTTCCCAGTTGGAAAATATGGCCGACTTCAATGCCTCGTTTAATAGTGATGACGCCTTGTCCATCAGGACTGGCATCACCTTCAACCACATTACGAATATCAACAATTGAACCGGGCTCAACATCTCTTTCCCAATTGACTCCAGTAAAATGTTGATCGTTTACATTAGCACCACAAACGAAATCACTACAAGCTGCTGCGCTGCGATCAACATAAGTAGGGATGGATAAGCCAACTGGACCAATAGAACCCGCATCACAACCAGCTGCATTTTTAATTTCTTCATCATTGGCAAATGTTAATGGACTGGCAATAGTGGTTAATTTCTCAGCTTTGATTTCATTTAATTCATGATCGCCTCGGAGTATTAAAGCAACAACCTCGGTTTCGACTTGATCACTGGCTTTAACCAATAAGGTTTTTATAGTTTGAGAAGGGGATACATTTAAAAATTGGCTGACTTCTTCAATACTGTGTTGTTTTGGCGTATCAACAATGGTTTTTTCCTGACTTGGAGCAGCTCGTTCTGTTGTGCTTATAGCTTCAGCAAGTTCAACATTGGCAGCAAAATCACTTTCACTACTAAAGGCAATGGCATCTTCACCAGAATCAGCCAGTACGTGAAACTCATGGGATGCATTACCACCAATTGAGCCTGTGTCTGCATGAACTGCACGAAACTCTAATCCCATACGAGTGAAAATACGAGAATAGCAGTCATACATAACATCATAAGTTTTTTGCAAACATTCCTGAGAAGCATGAAAAGAATACGCATCTTTCATAATAAATTCTCGTGAGCGCATAATACCGAAGCGAGGACGGATTTCATCACGAAATTTTGTTTGAACCTGATAGAAGATAGCTGGCAATTGTTTGTAACTTTTCAATTCATAGCGTACAAGATCAGTAATGACTTCTTCATGAGTTGGACCAATACAAAAATCACGATTGTGACGATCAGTTATACGCAGTAACTCCGGTCCATATTGTTGCCAACGACCTGACTCTTCCCATAGTTCTGCTGGTTGAACAGCAGGCATTAATAATTCCTGACCGCCAGAACGATTCATCTCTTCACGAACAATTGCTTCTGCTTTACGTAAAACTTTAAGACCAAGAGGTAACCAGGAATAGAGTCCTGATGCTAATTTTCTGATCATACCTGAGCGAAGCATGAGTTGATGGCTGATAATTTTTGCATCAGCAGGTGATTCTTTAAGAGTCGGTAACAAATACTGTGAAGTGCGCATTAAATAGTCTTCTTTTGTGATAGCTTTAAAATGAGATAGAAAATTTGTCATTCTACCTTAAAATGTTCTATTGTCCCAGCCCCATAAATGGCGTTGTGCATTACTGAACTCAATGTAAATTCTATTAGTAACAACACCTAAAAGATCGCTGACATGTTTGCATAACTCATTTGAAAGCTCAGTGGTTTTATCTTCAGGTAAATTAATACTTTTTAACTCAATATAAGCAGTAGGATCAGTTGTTCCGGACATTGTCATTGTTATCTGAGGTTCTATGAGAATCATGACATAACTTTCTGGCTTGCCAAGCAAACTGGCTGTTTTTTCTGAGGTGGATTTTGCAAACTTTTCTTGCTGTTCATTTGATAGAGACAGATTTGTTTTTAGAATGAGACAGGGCATTTTGTTGATCCTTTTGATTAATGGCCACTACGAGTACTCAAATATAGATGACAATATTAGAAAGTAGTTTTATCAATATTTCCAGCAAAAAAATAGCATTCTACTACTTAAAAATCCAGTTAAATACAATGAACTAGGTCATTGATATCCTATAATATTTGTTCATTTTTAATTTTAAGGGTAAGCCCTAATAGAGACTGTAATCATAACTTATTAATATATGCCCATAAAGTTTGGAAATGAAGGGATTCTTTACTTATTAAAGTTAGTATATTCTTATATAATAGAATAATTATTGGTAGCGTAAGTGAATATTAATTTTAATAGCCTCTATTGACTCGACATGAGAGGTTCCGGACAACAATAATGAAAAATTTGACTTAATTGATGTGAAACAAGCATCTATTGAGGAAAATAATAAAAAGTGCCTTGTAATAACTATAAAAAAATAATAAGTTTAATTAATGTAAGTTTAGATGATTTCATTAAAGGTGACATAATTCTATTCGTCATGAATGAAGAAAAATGTCGCGACAATGAGCTGATCCGTATAGAATAGTGGATTGAATGCAAAAAGTGATATTCATAGACTCTTAAATTATTACTCAGCGTTTTACTGTGCTTTTTATTTTAAAAAGTTTAAAAAAAGCTTCATAAAACTTATTTCGTAAAATTTGAAGATATTATTCTTCACAATAATCAGATTATTGATATATAGAATATTTTTACAGGCTGGCTAATGAGTTTGTCTTATGAGACTGACTTTTCAAAGAAATACAAATTACTAACTAGAAAGGTATTAAATAATGTTTAGGCGCTTAAGCGGCACTTTTGTTCTAAGTATTGGATTACTATTTGGTGGGGAAGCATTTTCCAGTGAAATAATTGAAGTAGGAGCACAAAAAGATTTAGAACAAGTTTTGCTAGGTGGTAGTGTTATACCCTATAAAGAAGTGACGCTCTCGGCACAGATGCCTGGACGAGTAGAATATTTATCTGGTAATGAAGGTGATTCTTTTGAAGCTGGGGCATTATTAGTTAGTATCAGTGATGAAAGTATATTGGCAAAACGCAAATCAGCCATTGCGCAATACGATCAGGCTGTAGCCTCCTTACAAAATGCACAAGTTCAATATAATCGTGAACTTTGGTCTCCTCAAACTGAAAACGCAACTCAAATGCCAGGAATGGGCTTGCCTGGAATGTTTGACCAGATGTTTACTAAACAAATGGGCGATTCAATGGGCTATGGTGATACGGACGTACAACGCCAGGCTGACCTTTATAATCAAGGTGCAGCAGTTAATCAAGCTCAGTCCCGTGTTAGAAGTGCTCGCGAAGCCATTAATGAAATAGATGCAAGCCTACGAGATACTCGCTCTATAGCACCATTTAAAGGAATGATTATAAAAAAACTGGTTGAAGTTGGTGATACAGTTCAGCCTGGCATGCCGTTAATCTCTTATGCCAACACAGATTATATTCGAATTCGTACTGAAGTACCTGTTAGATTAGTACCTTCTCTTAAAGTTGGTGATACGGTAAGAGCCTACCTTGATGTTAATGGCATGATGATTCCTGCAAAAGTTGCTCAGATTTATCCATTGGCTGATAAAAGCAAGCATACCGTCACAGTAAAGTTTGATTTACCCATCGGAACTCATGGTGTTCCTGGTATGTATGCTGAAGTAGCCATCCCTGTTAAAAACTCAAAACTGAATACGTCAATTATTATTCCTAGAACCAGTATTCTTAAACATATGGGAAGTTTACCAAGTGTTTTGGTCATGAATGACCAAAAAGTAGCTGAAATGCACGTGATTCGTTTGGGTAAAAAAGTAGATGGCGGTAAGTCATACACTGTTCTTTCTGGACTGAAGCCAGGTGATCGAATTGTTGATCATCCACCTCAGAACTGGAGACCCGGTCTACAGATAAAATAATTTATTTTGGTTTTTTTCTGAACCATATCTCTTAACTGTTCAGTTCAAGGGGCGTGCTATTTTTGCACGGACTGAGCAGTGTAATAATAAACAAGTACGAGTAAGTTTAATCATATGGATAACACACAAAAAAAACATGATTTAGGTCTAGCAGGTAATTTAACACAGACCTTCATGCATTCACCTTTAACCCTACTGCTTCTAATTGCAACATTTGCGATTGGTCTTGCGGGTTTTATGATGACACCGAGGCAGGAAGATCCTCAAATATCAGTCCCTATGGCTGATATTTTTGTCAGTTACCCAGGTGCTTCAACAGAGCAGGTTGCTTCTTTGGTTGCCGATCCCTTAGAACGAATTATGAGTGAAATTCCTGGTGTTGATCATGTTTATTCTGCATCGCAACGAGATCAAGCTATTGTGACCGTACAATTTGAAGTAGGTGAGGACATGGGGCCTTCGCTTGTAAAATTGTATGATAAGTTACAGTCCAATATGGATAAAATTCCTCCTGGTGTATCCCAACCTTTGGTCAAACCTAAAGGGGTTGATGATGTACCACTTGTTGCTTTAACTCTATGGTCTGATGCCCTTGATGATGCTGCTCTACGTTTAATTGCTCTGGATGTGATGCAAGAGCTTAAAGAAATTCCTGAAACCAGTCAAAGTTATGTGATCAGTGGTCGTCAGGAACAGTTAAGAATTGAAGTTAAACCTGAACGTTTAGCGGGTTATAACATTACTCTGGATCAGATTGCTGGTACTATTATGACCGCCAATAGTGAGAAGACTGTAGGTTCTATTGAGTCTGGTGAAAATAATTATAATCTTTATACTGGTGCTTTTTTACGTAATTCAGAGGATGTGGAACGTCTGGTTGTTGCGATGCACGATGGTAATCCTGTTTATGTGAGAGATGTGGCTGATGTCATACACGGACCTGGTGAAGCTCATAAGTTTGTTAATTTTTACACTGGGCCTGCCACTACAGAAACTAGAGCTGCAAATGGTTTTCCTGCCGTTACACTAGCAATCGCTAAAAAAAGTGGTACCAATGGTGTGAGTGTTGTCCAGGAGATTCTTCAACGAGTTGACGTTATGAAAGGCCGACTGATTCCAAGTAATGTTGAAATCAGTGTGACTCGAAACTATGGTAAATCGGCTCAGGACAAAGTCAATGGCTTGATGTTTAAATTAGTACTGGTGACAATTGCTGTATCAGTATTGATTTTCTGGTTCCTCAATTGGCGAGCTGCTCTGGTGTGTTTTATTGTTATCCCAAATGTTATTCTTGTTACAACCTTCTTTGCCTTGATTATGGGGTATACCATTGACCGGGTGAGCTTATTTGCACTGATTTTCTCCATTGGTATTCTCGTTGATGATGCAATTGTTGTGGTGGAAAACATGTATCGTCGTTGGGCGATGGATGGTGAAATAACAGATAGCACTTCTATTGATGCAGTAAGAGAAGTTGGTAATCCAACTATTCTTGCAACCTTTACCGTAATCGCGGCTTTATTACCGATGGGAATGGTTCGAGGAATGATGGGGCCTTATATGGAGCCTATTCCTGCGTTGGGCTCTGTGGCAATGATGTATTCTTTGTTCGCTGCATTCGTTTTTACTCCATTTTTAGCCATCCGATACAAACCAGCAATGGATTCTTTACAGAAAATGGAAGAGGCTGAGCATAAGACAGTCAAGCGTCTTGATGGTTTTTATCGTGGCATTCTTAATCCTCTCATTGATAGTAAAGTGGCAGGTTATGGTTTTTTAATTGGTCTTTTTGTCGTCTTTTTCCTTTGCTGTAGCTTGTTTTATTTTAAATCTGTTAAAGTAAAAATGATGCCTCTTGATAATAAATCTGTTTTCAATGTTGTGATCAACTTTCCTGAGGGAACTTCATTACCAATAACCGCTAATTTAACTCGTCAACTTGCAGAGCAAGTCAGATTAATTCCTGAAGTTACTGCAATACAATCTTATGTAGGTACAGCTTCACCTTATGACTTTAATGGTCTTGTGCGTCACTATTATCTTCGTCAACAACCTTGGCAAGCAGATTTAAATGTTCAGTTATTGCATAAGAAAGAGCGCGATAGAACCAGTCACCAAATTGCAAAAGAAGTAAGAAAAACTTTAACTGAATTTATCGCTCAAAAAGTGGAGGATAAAGTTTACACTAAAACAGATGCGCCAAGAATTCAAATTGTTGAAATGCCTCCAGGTCCTCCTGTACTGCAGTCAATGGTTGCTGAAGTCTATGGACCTACAGCTCATGACCGTCATGCCGTTGCAGAGAAGCTAACCGAACTTTTTGAAAAATCAGACTCGATTGCTGATGTTGATAACTATATTCAAAAGCCATATGAAATTTGGAATTTCAGAGTTAATCGGGAAAAAGCGATTCGTGTGGGCGTTAGTGTTGACGCCATCAACAAAACTTTAGAAATGGCAATGGGTGGATTTGTTTTAGGCGATATTAAAGATGGTTCCATTCTAGAAGCCACCATGATTATCTTACAAGTGCCATTGGATATTCGTGCCAACTTTAATTATTTAAGCCAATTGCCTGTTCCAACTATGCAAGGAGGTAGTGTACCACTTGCCGAATTAGGTGTATTCACTAAGGGCTATAAAGAGCCTGTTATCTATCATAAAGACTTAAGAGATGTCGAGTATGTTGTGGGTGAGGTTGTAGGAGAGTTTGCAGCACCGATCTATGGGATGTTTGATGTTTGGGATATGCTTGAGCTGGACGAAAACCTTGGTCCGAACAAAGAGGTAATAAAAGGTACCTGGATGGGCCCACCGGATTCATCTTTAATGCACAGAGAAGCAGGTTTTGAATGGACTGGAGAGTGGACGGTTACTTATGAGACTTTCCGTGATATGGGACTGGCCTTCGGTGCTGCAATTATTTTAATTTACATGCTGGTTGTCTGGGAGTTTGGAAACTTTACCTTACCTGCGGTTATTATTTCGCCTATTCCATTGACTCTAGTTGGAATTATTCCTGGCCATGCCATTATGGGGGCAGAATTTACAGCAACTTCAATGATTGGTTTCATTGCATTAGCGGGGATTATTGTTCGAAATTCCATCTTACTGGTTGATTATTCAAGGCAGGAAATTAATCGAGGGGTTGAAATTCGAGAAGCTATTATTATGGCATGTATTACTCGAACACGTCCCATTATCATCACTGCACTAGCACTTGTGGTTGGTTCTACGGCAATTTTATTTGACCCAATCTTCCAGGGCATGGCAATTTCATTAATGTATGGCGTTTTTGTCTCCACTCTTTTAACACTTATTGTTATACCTTTAGGATGTTTTAGTGGCCGTGCTGCTTTTTGTGAAAATATGAAAGAGGACCATCCTGATTATCAGGTTTGTGTTGAACATAAAAATAAATCAAAAGACAAAAAATCTTCTAGTGGTAGTGTTATCACTAGTATTTTATTTAGCACTTACTCCATTATTGTGACAGTGGTTCAAGTTGTTTGGTGGAGTCTTCAGGGACTTTATACGGTTCTCTTTAAAAGAAAATCAAAGTCTAAAGCAAAACCTGCATCCACACCTACACCAGCACCAAAATCAGTGGCAGTTTCCACTACTAATACGGCTAAGTCAGCTGTAGCGGCTGAAACTAAAGCACAGCCTGAAGCAGCAAAAACTGAAGTGGGGAAAAATGAGGTTAAAGTTGAAGCTAAATTAGCATCAAGTAACTCAGAAGCTTCAAAAGAAGTTGCAACAAAGACAAGTGAAAAAACTGCTTCAACAACTGATGTAAAAGCTGATTCGGATGAGAAGATTTCAGAAGCACCATCAGCAACAACCTCTGATAAAGTTGAAGCCGAAAAAAAGCCAAAAGACAATAAGCCTTCTACTGTAAAAAAAGCGGCTGTTAAAAAAACTGCAGCAAAGAAGAAAGCAGCGAGTCTTAAAAAATCAGCTAGTGTAGAAAAAAAGACACCTTCTACTGTTAAAAAGTCGGTAAAAAAGACTGTGAAAAAGAAGGGACGTAGAGGAATTCAGTTGAAAGGTGATTTAGGAGAAAAATAAGTATTACACACTTTTATTTTTTGAAGTAAATAGCTTAAGTACTGATAGTTATCTTATATGATAGAACTGTTTAATTCTTAAGCTAATTTGTTATGGATACGTTAATGAATAAAGTCCCAATATTTTTGACGAATACCATTAAATTAAAAGATGTTAGGGACACAAATTACCAAGGGGAGAGTATTATGAAGTATGTATCAAAAACTTTAGCTGTAGCAATTGTTGCAGGTGCAGTCATTTTACCGATGCAAGCCAGTGCTTTTTGGGATGATGGTAATACCAATACCAACTGGAATGGTTATGGAAATAATAACTGGAACAATAATGCCTATGGTAATGGTTATGGGCGAGGTTTTGGAGATGGTTCCGGTGATGCTGATATGGATAGTGATGTCGAAATTACAATAAAAACAAGAGGCCGTGGTCGTGGTAATGCTAATACCAGAGGTTCTGCTTCAGGTCGAGGATATGGTAATAGCTATAATAACTGGAACAATCAGTTTCAAGGATATGGCGATCAGCGTTATATGAATAATGGTTATGCTCCTTATGGCTATGGCCCATATGGTTATCCTCCTGTTGCACCTGCACCTGTAGCACCAGCAACAAAATAAATATCATTATAAAATTGCAGTAATTTCCCCTGAATTTTTTGTAGTAAGGGGAACATGCTTTAGGATTGACGGGAAGATTAAATGATCACAGTGGTAGGTAATCTGAAAGGTGGTACTGGAAAAAGTACAGTCACTTTTAATTTAGCTGTTTGGCTTGCTTTGAATGATCATGAGGTTAAGCTATTTGACCTTGATCCTCAAGCAACATTGAGTGATGTGGTTGATATTCGTGATGAAGATGAATATGAACCAAAAATTTCCATTAGTAATTCAATTGATGAATTAGAAAAAGCTCAAGATGAAGAAGTTCTCATCGATATTGGTACAGCCGATACTGACTCAATGAAAAGAGCTATTGCAGTGACTGACCGTATTATTGTTCCTGTTCCTCCGAGTCAGGCTGATATTTGGTCAACTCAACGCTTTATAAAAATGGTGTTGGATATTCGTGGTGAAAAAAATATGCCGCAAATGCTTGGTTTCGTTAATCGAGCGGATACACATAAGGGTGTTAGAGAAACAGGCGAAGCAGAAGATGCTTTAAAGATGTTACCTCATATTGATTTAATTGAGAGTCGTTTATACCAAAGAACAACGTATCGTCGATCATTTAGTGAAGGTTTAGCCGTGTTTGAACTGGAACCTAAAGGCAAAGCAGCGGCAGAAGTGAATAAGTTTGCCAGCATTGTATATTCAGGATAATTGCTTTTAATTTATTATTAGAAGCCTAAATTTTAAATTAGCTGTAAGGTGTTTTGTGTCAACATCAGTAGGACCAGAAATGAAATTTTTCCGCTGGATACTCAGTCATCTGACACTTATTCTTTTACTCTTCTTAGTTGTCTATGTTGTCTGGGACTGGAATGTAACAAATTCTCAAGATAACACTGCTGATGTGAAAAGCGTTAAAAAAATAAATGTCAGCCAGGCAACTGAATCTTCAGTTATCAGCTCTACTGAGCGATTAGAGGTAGATGAAACGTCTGGCACTATTGTCAAAGATTCTAATATTTATGAGTCTAGTGGAATGGAAACAACAAGTATTCCTGCTAGTTCACGTAAAACAGTTATAGAATCTACTGATATTTCAAGTCAGAATGATAGTGATTATCAGGTTTCAGATGATTTTTCTAAACGCATGAATCGCTATAGACAATCACTTCCTGTTGAAGAACAGAAAATGATGGATAACGCAGGTAACAATTTTCATCAGGTATCTGACGACTCTATTAAATATCCTACTGACAGAGATATAGATTTTGTTTTAGAGGACTCTAAAATTGACACCTATATTAAAAATGATATTTCTCAGGAAATAAGTGACTTAGGAAGTGATGACGAATATCCGGCTGAAGAAATGCTGGATGAGGTAATTGTTAGTGATAGTCATCAGGCTGACGAACTTATGAGCAATGATAAAATAGATATACCGGTTACTCAGCCGTCAGTAATTTTGCCTGATAACAATTCAACTATTGCTAAAAATACTAATTCGCAAGTTAAAGTGCGTACTAATAATATGCAACAACAGATTCGAGACAGGCAAAGACAACTACAAAATCAAATGGTTATGTTAGTGCCTTTTGATGGTCCGACCAACAAAGTTATAAATAAGCCGAGTAAAAAGCAGTTTAACTATATTAAACCAGTGATAAATACTCCAGAGCAGAGAAGGTTACTGAAAGAGGCACGTACAGCCTTTGATAATCGTCAATTTACCCAGGCTGAAGTGAAATACTTGCAGGTAATGAAAGAACTTCCTGATTTACCTGATGTGGTTGGTGAATTGGCGAATGTCTATAGAGCACAAAAGAAAACATCTGATTATCTGTCTACAAACACTAAATTTGTGGAGAGATTGGTGAAAAATA
>JAPHSW010000093.1 GCA_026196615.1 Gammaproteobacteria bacterium
ACAATGGAGTGAATTTTAGGACTTAATAATAAAGTATTAAACCCTTCCTTTGGGAGGCATACACCCAATGCTACTATCCCCTTGGGGATATATCTTTTTAACCCACAACAAACAAAAACCAAATTATACTTAAATATCAACAAGTTAAAATGATTTTTTTACATTATTAAATCGTCTTTTCTATTACAATTTAATCACTCATTTTGGATTTTTTTTATCAAAAAAATCAACTTTCATGACCATAGTTTTATATCTTTCCAGAGATTCTTAAATGAGCTATATCATTAAATCATAAATTTCTTAAATTTGAGTGTATTCTCCACTTTTTTCTCTTCTTATTGATGATTGTCAATTAACTTCTTCTAATATTTGAATATTTAATCCATAACACTTGAAATCACACTTCATAAATCATATCTCTTGTACTATCTATAAAACCGAGTATTTTTGTATGTTAATATTAAGTGAAGTTCTAATCCAAAATCATCAGTTAGAATCTTATTCTGATTTAATAAAGCTCATCCAAATCAAAGCTAAGGAAGGAGAGATGTTTTTTGATATCGATATCAAACCACCCTATCCTGATACACCTGATGAATGGGAAACAGATTTAGAAGCTAAATTCACTAGCGCTCCCAAATAACTATATAGTTATTATTATTTCAAAGAGATTTTAAGAGCATCATTTAAAGAGCATTAAGAGAGAATTACCATGTTTTGGAATGAAGAGGAAAAACCGGATGAGTATTGTGCTCCCGATAATGTCATTGACCTTTCCTTTAAGGTATCTTGCAAACAAATCAAATTAGATCATGCCTGGGCTCTAACAGATGCTATAAATGAGTTACTCCCCTGGTTTAAAGATGAGCCTCAATCTGCCATTCATCACATCTATATTCCCCAAGAGGGAAATGGTTGGGCACGCTCTGATACATTTAACGATGAGATTATTCAATTATCACGCAGAACTCGTCTAAAAATCCGAATTCCTATTGACCGAAAAAAAGAGGTCCAGGCAATTACTGGCAAAACTATTTCAGTTGACGGCAATGATCTGACATTTGGTCAATCTGAACAGCATTTACTGAGTACGATAACAACAATAGTGGCACGCCATGTTCATGTACCAGAAACAGATGACAATGAAGACGCTTTTTTAAGTGAAATTCATAAGCAAATTAAAGCAATGGGAATAAATGTCAGAAAAATGCTCTGTGGTAAATCACATCAACTCAAAACACCTAATGGTCTAATTAAAACTCGCAGTTTAATGATAGCCGATATATCCCCTGAAGAATCAATTGCTCTACAGGAAAATGGTGTGGGTCATTTCTATAGCTATGGCTGCGGTATTTTTATTCCTCAAAAAGGAATTTCAGCGGTTAATGCTAGTGAATAAATTCAAATTTGCATAAGGTATTTTAATGTATGGATATATCATTAACTATCTCTTTTGAGAGATGCATTTTATTTTTAACTAATATATTATCAGTTTCTTAAATTGCAACAAATTTACATATTTTAACGATATTGACCTACTCGTCGATATTTTTACAAAAAGTTTTTACGGAGCAGATTTAATGGCTATTACTTTTGATGGTAAAGAGATAGAAACAACCGCTAACGGATATCTTGTTGATATTACTGATTGGAGCGAAGATCTGGCTACACAGATGGCTGCCGAAGAAGATATTGAATTAACTAAAAAACATTGGGATTTGATTAATTATTTACGTGATCAATTCATTAATAACGGTGGAAAAAACCCAAATACCCGCGCTTTAATTAAAGATATGGGTAAAAAATGGGGTGAAAAAATTGGTTCTAAAGATTTATACAACCTGTTTCCACAAGATCCAAGTAAACAAGGTGGTCGTATTTCTGGTTTACCAGAAAGTAAACGTAAAGGCGGCTATTAAAAGCCGATTTGCACTACTACCCAATATAGATATGGTATATTAGATTTATTTCGGATATATTATTTCAAATTTTTAGCTTGTAACTGATAAGAATCAGTCTTTTGGAGACATGAAATGAGCACTAAAGCAGAACTAATTCAAGAATTACTTGAAATGCAAAGAAACTTCATTAAATATGAAAATGAAAATGGTATGCACCCAGATGATTACTACAATCCTGGTGCGGGTCATGAATTAGAAAATTATAAGAATGATTTCATGGAGAAAGCTGTTCAGGTTCTGGATATGGCTCATGAAGAAAAAGATTCTTCCTGGAAGCGTTAAGAAACATTATTTGAATAGTTTCTATATTCTGTTCAAAAAAAAGGGTCGCCTATGCGACCTTTTTTTATGCCCGTTAGTTTTATACAAAATATTTTCATAAAGAACCTATAAAATATATTTCTAACTCCTTGAAAAACTTTCTTTTTGTCCCTATTAATTAGTTTATGCCCATATCAGCAAATCCACTTTTTATCTCTGCCGCTCATAAATCATCTGGTAAAACAACGATTACCATTGGCTTACTCGCGGCTCTGAAAAATAATGGTTTAAATGTTCAGCCTTTTAAAAAAGGTCCCGATTATATTGACCCACTTTGGCATGGTAGTGCATCAGGTCGCCCTTGTTACACTCTTGACTTTAATACCATGTCACGTGACGAAATCCTCCAACTGGTTTCACGTAAATTAACATCTTGTGACATTAGTCTTATTGAAGGAAATAAGGGCTTATATGATGGTCTTGATTTAGATGGTAGCAATAGCAATGCGGCCATTGCTAAATTAGTTGATGCACCTGTTATTCTGGTTCTTGATACGAGAGGTATGACACGAGGAATCGCTCCGCTCATTCTGGGTTATCAGGATTTTGATCCTGGTATTAACATTGCTGGTGTTATCTTAAATCAGTTAGGAGGTTCTCGGCATGAAAGTAAGTTACGTTCCGTTATTGAACACTATACTGATGTCTCTGTCCTTGGGGCAGTTCACAAAGACAAGCGCCTGGAAATAGTTGAACGGCATCTAGGCTTAATGCCCAGTAATGAAGATGGTGAAGCACAAAAAAAGATCTCTGACATTGGCTCAATCATTTCATCTCAGGTTGATTTAGATAAAATCATTGAAATTAGTCATTTACATTCGCCAAAACATCTCAAGAGTTCATTAAAAACTATCCCTAACACACAGCCAATCAAAGCCCAAATTCAGCTTGCTTATATTAATGACAGTGCCTTTGGCTTCTATTATCCAGGCGATCTCGAAGCTCTGGAGGCCGCAGGTGCTGAGCTCATTGAAGTCAATTCACTGGTTGATAAGCAGTTACCGGACAACATTGACGGCTTATTTATTGGCGGCGGCTTTCCAGAAGAACGGCTTAAGGAACTAAACGCCAATCAATCATTCAGACAATCTGTCAATAATGCAATAGAAAATGGTTTACCGACCTACGCAGAATGCGGGGGTCTTATGTACTTGTGTCGAAGTATTCTATCAAATCAGGAGCACGAGGAAGAGCAGCAAGTCGATATGGTTGGAGTCATTCCAGCTGACGCAAAGATGGAAGAAAATCCTCAAGGTAGAGGTCTCATTCGTTTCAGTGAAACCTCCTCTATGCCCTGGCCTACTGATGCAGAAACAGTAGATGGTTCTATTTCAGCCCATGAATTTCATTATTCACATCTGATTAACATTTCTGAACCTCTTAATTTTGCCTATAAAATACACCGTGGCAGTGGCATTGATGGACAACATGATGGCATCGTCTATAAAAATCTTTTAGCGTGCTATGCCCATTTACAAGATACAAATCAAAACCATTGGGCAAAACGATTTATTCAATTTATTCATAAAACCAAAGAAAAACTTAACTAATTACAAAATTAAAATAATTATTAAAAGTGAGACAACATATGATAAAACTAACCGAAGATGCTGCCAATCAAATTTCAGCTCAAATTAAAGCAAGTGGTGGTGAATCAGATCCTTTAAGAGTCGCTGTTACTCAACATGCAAAACATAAGGGTTTTCAATACCTGATGGGCTTTGATAAACAAAATGATAATGACAGTGTTTATGATATTCGCGGTGTTCAAGTTATTATAAACAATGATTTGCTTGATATCGTTAACGGAATGGAAATTGACTTTGTTGAGGTTGAGGGTGAAGAAAGCCAGTTTATTTTTAAAAACCCAAATGACCCAGCCTATAAAGCTCCATCAGAATAACTTATATAAAGTTTATTCATTATGCCAAGCATTTAAAGCAGTGAAATTACACTGCTTTTAAATGCTCAACATAATAAGTACTCATTGAGTTCTATTAACCTCTACCTGGTCTAAATGACATGCCTCTTGAACGAGTAAAGACACATTCAAATAAATCTGAGGATTTGAGTCGCCAACCCATTCGACTGAAATACAGTCGGCTGTTTTTACCTCTTATCAGTTTGGGAATTTTGCTTATCGTGTTATCAGGGCTCAACCTTTTAGCTCTTAATCAACTCATTACAAGCCGCACTATACTTCTTTGGTTTAACCTGATTTTCTTACTGACAGGCTTGTCCTTTATTATTCGTATTTCATTTCTAATCCGTCATGATTTAGTCACCCCATTTATTCATTTGAGAAACTGGGCGTTACAAATGAAGAAAAAAGATTATAGTGCCCGCCTGCCCATGCCCAAACAAGGTGAGTTTGCTAAACTGGCTGTAGATATCAATTCTCTTAGTGATAAATTACAAAGTTTATCCGCTGAATTTCAAAATGAAGTTGATAAACAAATACATAAAGTAGAAGAAAAAAATCATTCCCTGAATATTCTCTACGAAGTAGCTACATCAATCAATCGCTCTGAAGATCTTGATGACCTTTTATCACGCTTTTTACAAATGCTGGTCACTTTAACCAATGCTCGTGCTGGTACAGTTCGTTTGCGTACTGATAATGACCAATTGGAAATGGTCGCATCAATAGGTTTAAATGAACAGTTTGTTAAAGAAGAGAAATATGTCCCTATTCAACGCTGCCTTTGTGGTACTTCATTAACTCAGGGTTCTGTTGAATGCAGTGTATCTATTAAAAACTGTACAAAATTATCCGGCACGATGTTATTTGATGGTAATGATGCGGAAATCATTGCTGTACCTCTGGAACATCAGGGTGTACACCTGGGTATTTATAATTTATTTATTGATAAGCCAGATGTATATATGAGCGAAGACTTATCTGAACTGTTAACCAGTATCGGAAAACATTTGGGTATGGCAATTGAAAAAGCCCGTCTGGATAAAGATACTCGACAACATTCTATTATGAAGGAAAGAACGCTACTGGCTCATGAATTACACGACTCTCTGGCTCAAACATTAGCGAGTTTACGTTTCCAGGTCACTATTCTCGAAGAAAATATTCTCGAAAATATTCCTGTTGATCGTGAAGAAGTGACTCGGTTACATGAAAGTATTGATGAAGCTTATCGTGAAGTACGAGGTCTTATCACTCACTTCAGAGCCCCTATGAATAAGCGTGGACTTATTCCAGCCTTAGAGCAGCTTATATCTGACTTCCAATCCAATCATAACATTCCAATCTTTTTCCAAAATGAATGGGAAATTGATTTAAAATCAGAGCAAGAATTTCAAATTGTTCGAATCGTTCAAGAATCTTTAGCCAATGTTGGCAAACACAGTCAAGCCCGTACCGTCCGAATATTGGCACGCAGCCCAGATTTTACCAACGCTGAAAATAAAGGTTGTGAAATATTGATTGAAGATGATGGCATTGGTATGGAAAATCCTAATTTAACCAATAGTCTGGGTGAACACATTGGTATCAGTGTTATGGAAGAACGTGCACGACGTATTGGCGGTAAAATATCAATTGAAACAGAAGCTGGTGAGGGGACTCAAATTCTGTTAACATTTCCACCCCGGGTAGTCGTTGAAAAATCAGTCAAATTTTTCCCTGACTTAAAGAGTGCAGAAAGATCTTCTGTATAATACTTAATAACAACAGAGACTTAGTGTTAAGCTTTGAATCTAAAAGTCTCCCAATTAATGACTACTAACAATAAAGACAAAAATTATGCGTGTTTTATTAATTGATGATCATACCCTTTTTCGAGCTGGCCTCCAGGGGCTTTTAGAACGAATGGGAATCGAAGTTGTTGCCAGTGCTGGTAGCGGCCAGGAAGGCTTAAACATCGTCAGTGAAAAAAAGCCTGATGTGGTGCTGCTTGATATGCGTATGCCTGATATGGATGGCATTGAGGTATTAAAAAAACTCCGAGAGCAAGGAGAAGAAATGCCTATCGCTATTTTAACCACCGTTGATGATGAACGAGATCTCATTGAAGCACTGCAATGTGGCGCACAGGGTTTTTTACTCAAAGGCATGCAGCCTGATGAGCTAGTAACCGCCTTACAGGATATTCATGATGGTAAAACCGTTGTTGCACCTGACCTGACTCCTATTTTAGCCAAAGTGGTTCAAGGTCATGTCCCCCCTGCCCCAGAACCAAGTCCTTTTTCAGAATTAACTCCCAGAGAAACAGAAATATTATTTTTATTAGCTGAAGGTCAAAGTAATAAGGTAATTGCCAGAAATTTGGATATTTCTGACGGTACCGTTAAATTACATGTTAAAGCAATTTTAAGAAAATTAAACATTCATTCCCGTGTAGAAGCTGCTGTTATGGCCGTACAACATGGTTTGCTTAAGAAGCAACTCAGCGATAGATAAAATCAATTGAATTTAAACTTGAACCCAGGTCAAAGCAAAGAAATCAAATGACAGCAACCACATTTAATCAACTTTTAAAAAATGCACAAAAGGAAGTTGATGAATTACAACCATGGGATGTTGAAGAAATTCTTGAAGCAAAAGAAGAAATTATAATTTTGGATATTCGAGAGCCTTATGAATATCGAAATATGTGGATCAAAGGTGCTATTAATGTCCCAAGAGGTGTCTTAGAAACCGCCTGTGAGTGGGGATATGATGAAACAATACCTGAATTAGTACGTTCCAGAGATAAAAAAATCTTAGTGGTTTGCCGTTCTGGAAACCGAAGCTTATTAGCCGCTCAAACAATGAAGCTAATGGGATACAAACATACCTATTCACTTAAAACCGGGCTCAAAGGTTGGAATGAATACGATTTACCCCTTTTTAATGATGAAGGCGAAGTTGATCTCGAAGCTGCTGAAGCCTATCACATCCCAAGAGTCAATGATGATCAACTGGGTCCTTAAGTCATTAAATCCCTGCTTCTTAAGCAAAAGTTTGATTAATTAGCTCAGCTCAGTTTAGATTAGCTTTTAGCCACCATAAAATATCTCCCCTCTAGAAAACCCAATTTTTATTACCCAGCCACCAGCTTTATATTGATAAATATCAAACATAATGATATTAGAATTTAATAATGCTATAATACCCTAAGTTTTACGTAGTTCCAGATAATACGGATTGTAATCTGAACAATGATAGAGTCGTCTTGAAAAAATGGATTTTCCATTCTGCATCTTCAGTGTTACTCCCCCAATAATTTATTCTCAATGTGATATGTATGAGAGATATTAAGAAAAAATACAAAAATAATTTTTTTAGCATAATTCTTATCAGCTTTTTAAGCTCTGTTGCTATGGCTCAGGATAGCTCAATGCATGACACTATTTATTATGAAAATAATCCTCCAAACCACAATGAAGTTTTAAATAGCGAACAGAATATACTTGCACTGGATATTGAAGATTTGCTCAACATTGAAGTCACTTCAGTTGGAAAAAAAGAACAAACACTTTCTGATGTGGCTGCAGCTGTTTTTGTGATCACAGAAGATGATATAAAACAAAGTGGAGTGACTAATATCCCAGAAGCATTAAGAATGGCGCCAGGGATTGAAGTTGCAAGAATTAACTCAAGCAAATGGGCTATTTCAAGCCGAGGCTTTAATAGCCGTTTTGCCAACAAACTCCTGGTCATGATTGATGGAAGAACTGTCTATACTCCCAGTTTTTCTGGAGTTTATTGGGAAGTGCAAGATACCGTTTTAGAAGACGTTGAACGAATTGAAGTGATTCGAGGACCGGGGGCCACATTATGGGGAACCAATGCAATTAATGGCGTTATCAATATTATTACTAAGCATTCAATTGACACTCTTGGAACTTTGGCAGTGGTTGGAGGTGGTACTTATGAAAAAGCATTTACGACATTTCGTCATGGTGAAGAAATAAGCAAAAATACTTTTGGCCGTGCATATATAAAGGGCTTCAAACGTGGAAATTATGAGTTATCTTCAGGTGGTACGGCAGATGATAACTGGAAAATGTTTCAAGGTGGTGGGCGTATTGATTCACAACTTAATCATCGTGATCAATTCACTATACAGGGTGATTTTTATCAAGGAAGAATCAGTGAAGAGATGACAACACCACTATTATCAGCACCTTATAGTTTGTATTCGAGCGATACAACAAATACCTCTGGAGCAAACCTGTTAGGACGATGGCAACATACAGAATCCTTGTCATCCGATTACACTTTACAAGCTTATTATGACTACACATCACGTGATGATACTATTCTCGACAACAATCATCATATTTTTGATCTGGATTTTAATCATCATATTTCAGTACATAAGCATCATGACATTGTCTGGGGAGTTGGTTATCGTTATATAAAAGGCGATTATGATGTCACATCTGGAAGTACACTAAATTCTGAAAGTGAACAACTGTACAACTTTTTTATTCAAGATGAGATTTCATTAATTGATGATACATTATGGCTTACATTAGGCTCAAAATTTGAACATAATGATTATACCGACTGGGAAGTTCAGCCCAGTGCCAGGATATTTTGGAACCTTCACAAACAGCACAAACTTTGGTCATCTATTTCACATGCAGCTCGCACACCATCACGTTTTGAGTATGATTCAAGCACTCTTGTCGGCACACTGGCTCCAAATTCACCGCCCAATACAACCCCCTATCCTGCTTCATATTTCCTTATAGGTAATAATGACTTTAAATCAGAAGAAATGACCAGCGTTGAAATTGGCTACCGAGTCATCCCGACAAGAACAATTTCTATTGATATGAGCATTTACTATAGTGAATATGATAATTTACGAGATTTTTCCTATGGCAATGCAGTGGTTAACAATAATACAATTTCTATTCCATTACTCATTAATAATGAACAATCAGGATATACTTCAGGTTTTGAAATTGCCTCACACTGGCAATCATCACCTCAATTAAACTGGGATCTCAGTTATAACTATATGGATCAAACCATAAACAGTCAAAACGTGGATAATCTTCAATCAAATTCACCTCATCAAAATTTATCTCTAAGATCAAACTTTGAACTGAACGATGCTATTGAAATCAACCTCTGGCTAAAATACACCGATAGTTTTGAATCTCGTATTACCTCAAATGAGATGAAGATTGATGATTACACCACATTAGACATCAGACTCGCCTGGCAAGTAACAAAGAATATGAATCTATCATTAGTCGGTCAGAACTTATTAGAGTCAGAACATATTGAATATATTGAGTCAGGAAGTGTCAAACCAACAGAAATAGAACGAGGTGCTTATTTAAAGCTCCTTTGGAAATACTAAATTCTCAACAAGATAATACAAACTAAAGATATTAATTATAGATAATGACAACAGTAAAGCATTATAAAAATAGAATTCTATCATTCATGATAGTACTTATTTTTTTGCCTGCTCTTAGCGGGAATGCAGCACTACGTCCAAATTTAACAGATGAATATCAACTAAAAGCAGCTTTCACTCTCAATTTTGCACGTCTGACACAATGGCCTCAAACACCAAATAAACCACAAGAACAGCTCCTTATTTGCGTAATGGGTAATGAATTATTGAAATCAACTTTTTCAATAATAAATGAACAAAATATCAATGGGAAACAATCCAGATTAAAAATTATTACTAGAAGGCATGATATAAAAACATGTCATATACTAATGATAAGTGGTATCAAACAAAGTAATATGAGACAAATATTTAAACTATCACGGCAACATAATATTCTTACTATCAGTGAGCTGCCTGATATCTCACAGTCTGAAGCTGTTGTAAACTTTATTGATGAAGGTAATAAAATAAAATTTCAAATAAATCATTACCATGCCCGTCAATCGGGTTTAAAAATTAGTTCCAGATTATTAAAATTAGCTCAAATTAGTTCACATAATTATAAAAAATCAGGCCGAGAATAATAATGATTGCTCGATTTAAAAACTTATCTGTTAAATTTAAACTCATTTTAATCATGAGCATTGCTTCTGCTGTGGGCTTATTTCTGGTTTCATCTGCTGTCATTTACAATGAAACACAACGAGCCAATACAGATACCATTGAAGAGTTAACCACATTGGCTGATGTTGTTGGTTGGAATAGCGCCGCTGCTATGGCCTTTTATGATGCCGATGCCACACTTGAAACACTTAAGGCGCTTAGTGCTCATTCAGATATCGTTGTCACTACTTTATGTGATAACAATGGCAAACTTTTTAGCCAATACATCTCACCTTCATACAAAGACAAGGAATCTTTTAAGCAATTAAATATCAAAGTATGGCAATGTAATATCCATGATCAGCCCAGTATCAATAAAACCTTCCATATGATTAATCGGGATATTAAATTACAAGGCGAACAGGTCGGTTCAATTAATATCATTTATCAACATAATGCATTAATAAAACGACTCAATGATTATTACTATCTTATCGCTACCATAGCCATTCTTTCTTTTTTTATTGTTGTCCTACTCTCAACAAAATTGCAACGCGTTTTTACTTCACCACTATCTGAGCTCATGCAGACAATGAAATCTGTTTCAGTAGAAAAAAAATATAATATCCGTGCAAAAAAAATCAGTCATGATGAATACGGTACCTTAGTGGATGTGTTCAATGAGATGCTCAATGAAATTCAACAACGTGACACTCAATTAGGCAGTTATAGTCAACGATTGGAAACCGAAGTATCTGATCGAATTAAAGATCTCAATCAAAAAAACCATGAACTGCAGAGTATTACAATTGAAGCCTTGCAAGCTAAAAATATTGCTGAAAAAGCCAATTTGGTTAAAAGCGAATTTATGGCAACCATCAGTCATGAAATAAGAACACCAATGAATGGTGTCCTGGGAATGGTTGAAATATTATTACGTAGTAAATTAACCGACAGACAAATTAAGTTACTCAATACGGTCCAACGCTCTGGAAAATCATTATTAGTCATTATCAATGAAATTCTAGATTTTTCTAAATTTGAATCAGGCAAATTAACATTAGAAAAACAGGCCTTCAGACCTCATAATTTATTGACTGAAACTCTAGAGCTTTTTATTGAAGATGCAAAAGATAAAGGTTTAATATTACGCTCTGAATTTATTATAGATGAACATTTAGTACTCATAGGTGATAAAAACCGACTGCAACAAATTATTTCTAACTTACTCAGTAATGCCATTAAATTTACTGATGAAGGTGAAATAACACTTCGCTGCTCAATTCCGGAATTGGGTCAATCAGACTTAAATCAAGAAAAGGATAACCAACAAATTCGTTTATTTTTTGAGGTTATTGACAGCGGTATTGGTATACCATTTGATAAGCAGGGTATTATTTTTGATTCATTCTCTCAGGCTGATAGCAGTACAACTCGTGAATATGGAGGTACTGGTTTAGGCCTATCTATTTGTCAACAACTTGTCTCATTAATGAATGGTGACATTGGAGTCAATAGTACCTATGGTTCTGGGTCTTCATTCTGGTTTACTGTTACATTAGAACAGGGCGACAAAAATCTTATTCCTGAAACAAGTAGCAAGCATGAATGTTCACAAGAAACACCACAATACTCAGCATCCGTTTTAGTTGCTGAAGATAACTTGGTCAATCAAGAACTGGCTAAAACCATGCTAGAAATTCTAGGTTGTCAGGTACTACTGGCGAGCAATGGTGCGGAAGCGATTAAAATTGCTTCTAAAATGCCTGTAGACCTCATTTTTATGGATTGTCATATGCCTCAAATTGATGGTTTTAAAGCAACCGAACATATTCGTTCTCAACATAATTCAGCAATGCATATTGACAAGCTACCCATCATCGCTTTAACGGCAGACGTTAGAGATGGTATTCAGGAACAATGCAGCCGTTCCGGAATGAATGATTATATAAGTAAACCATTTACTCTCAATGAGTTATCCGAAAAACTCACTCAATGGCTTGATTCAAGACATCATCTGGAACCAGTTATTACGTTTAATGAAGCCAGGATTGTTCATTCAGGAAAAGCCATTGATAAAAAATTCTGGACAGCAGTTCAAGATCTGCAACGTCCTGAACAACCTGATGTTCTACATAAACTAATTCGTATTTATCTGGAAAACACACCGGATCTCATTGAGATTTTAACCCAGGCA
>JAPHSW010000180.1 GCA_026196615.1 Gammaproteobacteria bacterium
CGTATCAAAGGTTAGGGCCAGAAGTAGTAGGAAGAAGAAGACACTTCCCCCATAAAATATATTTCTGGCCATGGTTTTTGTGAACACTTCACTCATGGCTTTTGAACTCCTTGGTGTAATTGCATGAACTCGATATTAAACATAATATATGAAACTATATTCGCGGAGAGTATCCAATAATTCACTATAAACTGTCATTGATTTCAATCAAGTTATGGAAATAGATGATAAGAAAACGTTAGGATTTTGAATATAAATTAACTCTACCTAACCAACAGGATAAAGTAGAGTAAGAAAATACTACTCTACCTAATCACTAGGATAAGGTAGAGTAAGAAAAAGCTACTCTACCTAATAGCCATCAGGGTTGTTACTTTGCCAGCGCCAGGTGTCTTCCGCCATTTCTTCCAGACCGTGCTCAGCTTTCCAGTTTATTTCCTGTAAGGCATAAGCGGGGTCGGCAAAACATGTAGCAATGTCTCCAGGACGGCGTGCAACAATTTGATAAGGCACTTCACGGCCAGACGCTTTTTCAATGGCTCTGACCATCTCTAGTACACTATAACCTTGACCTGTTCCAAGGTTGTATACCACTAAACCAGGTTTGCTGACGAGTTTTTCTAATGCTTTGATATGTCCTTTGGCAAGGTCGACAACATGAATATAATCTCTGACACCTGTACCATCTGGGGTGTCGTAGTCACCGCCAAAAACAGATAGAATTTCACGTTTTCCTATAGCAACCTGAGATATATAAGGTATCAAATTATTTGGGATACCGTTCGGGTCTTCACCAATTAAGCCTGATTTGTGAGCACCTACAGGATTAAAATAACGTAGTAGGGCGATATTCCAATTATTATCAGCGACATAAAGATCATGGCTGATTTCTTCAATGATTAATTTTGAACGACCATATGGGTTAGTGGCTGAAAGAGGGAAGTCTTCAGTAATGGGTACAGTGTGAGGATCGCCATAAACGGTAGCAGAAGAGCTGAAGACGAAATTTTTAACATTAAAATCTCTCATGACTTTGAATAGAACCAGTGTGCCAGTGAGGTTGGTTTGATAATATTCAAGAGGCATTTCAACTGACTCACCAACGGCTTTAAGCCCGGCAAAATGGATAACCGCGTCAATAGTATGTTCTGAAAATATGTTTGCCAGAGCAGCTTCATCCAGAATATCCTGCTCATAAAAAAAGACGTCTTTTCCCGTTATGGTTTTTACTCTATTGAGTGATTCTTGACTGGAATTACACAGGTTATCAACCACGACCACTTCGTAATCATTGTTTAGTAGTTCAATGCAAGTATGGCTGCCAATATAACCAGCTCCGCCAGTGACCAATATTTTCATTTATTCCTATCCTGATGTTTTGAAAAAGTATTTTTTTGAAGGCATATTAGCAAATGTAAGTGCCAATTATTGATTTTATAATAAGATGTTTTCTAATATTTTCTCGTAAATTAATGATAAGTCATCCAGATCTTGAGTACGGACACATTCATTTACCTTATGTATGGTAGCATTAAGTGGCCCTAATTCAATAACTTGTGAACCTGTAGGTGCAATAAATCGACCATCTGATGTGCCACCGGAAGTTGAAAGTTCGGTTTTGATGCCTGTAATATCAGTGATTCCTTTTTGAGCGGCTTCGACCAGTTCACCCTTAGAAGTTAAAAATGGATGGCCTGATAAAACCCATTCAAGAGTATAGTCAAATTTGTAAGCGTCTAATAATGTTTCAACACGTGATGTAATTTTTTCCTGAGTGAGCTCTGTGGAAAAACGAAAATTGAATAGTACTTCAACATCACCTGGAATAACATTGGTCGCACCTGTTCCGGCATTGATATTGGATATTTGAAAACTAGTAGGTGGGAAAAATTCATTTCCTTTATCCCATTCAATTGAGCTTAATTCTGCAAGAGCGGGGGCAATCTCATGTATTGGATTTTTGGCTAAATGAGGGTAAGCAACATGGCCTTGAATTCCATGGACAACTAATTTTGCCCCTAAAGAACCTCTGCGACCATTCTTAATCGTATCACCTAGTTGTTTGGTGCAGGAAGGCTCACCAACCAGACACATGTCAATGTGTTCGTTGTTTTCTTGAAGATATTCGATGACTTTAACTGTACCGTCAACTGCTGGTCCTTCTTCATCGCTAGTGATTAGAAAACCAATGGCACCTTTGTGTGCTGGATTGTTTTCGATAAAATGTTCACAAGCAGTGACCATGGCTGCTAAACTGCCTTTCATATCTGCAGCCCCGCGACCATAGAGTACTCCTTCTTTAATAGTTGTTTCAAAAGGAGGGGTATTCCATTGTTCTGTGGGTCCACTGGGAACAACATCAGTATGACCAGCAAACACGAAGAGCGGGGTAGCATCACCTCGTTTTGCCCAAAGATTATCTACTTCACCGAAACGTAATCGATTAATCTCAAAGCCAATATTCTCAAGTCGTTTAATCATTAACTCTTGACACCCTTTGTCATCAGGAGTCACTGAGTCAATGTTAATAAGATCTTTGGCGAGTTGTACTGTTGTACTTAAGTTTGTCATAGGTGGTCTGTATTTTTGTGAAATTATGATTAAAAGATTGCTTGATATTGTTCGATTTTAAACCCGACATGAAAGGTGTCATTGGCATTCAGAACGGGGCGTTTAATAATGGATGTGTTATCGAGCATGATAGAAATGGCCTTATCTTTGTCAATATCCGCTTTCATTTCATCTGATAATTTTCGCCAGGTTGTGCCGCGTTTATTAAGCAAAACTTCCCAGCCTAATGCACTGACCCACTTCTCAAGTGTTTTCTGATCTAAGCCGTCTTTTTTAAAATTATGAAATTGATGATCAATATTGTTTTCTGTTAGCCATTTTCTGGCTTTGCTTACTGTGTTGCAATTTGGGATACCGTATAGGGTGATCATTTTTTTGCCTGTGTGTGTTTTGTTTATAGTTTATCCAACACTCTCTATGCCATTTATCCTAGCTCGTGTTGTCCGAAGTCAAAAGAAAAGATCAAAATCAGAGAAATATACTGCTACAGTCGCTTTTAGTTTTTGATTTTTCTCTTTCCCACAATCGAGAAAAGTGATGAAGGTAAGTAAGGTTATAGTGCTGGGGTGGCCATACGGGGGGATTGCCTCGTGGTACCTACTTTGGGTTCGAGGCATGGATGCCAAGGATGAGCGACATATGGATGTGCTTGCCCAAAGTAGGTACCACGAGGCAAAGCGTCACACGTATGTTCACTCCCAGCACTATACCATCTGGATCCAATGCATCACTTTTTGAGCACCATCCCTGCTTTTTATGACTTATATATTCCTTAACAACTCATTAATACCAACCTTGCCCAGAGTCTTAGCATCAACTTGCTTAACAATCACAGCACAGTATAAGCTGTACTTGCCATCTTCAGAAGGAAGGTTACCAGAAACAACCACTGAACCTGCAGGAATACGGCCATAGCTGATTTCACCTGTCATGCGGTTGTAAATACGGGTACTTTGACCGATATAAACACCCATAGAAATAACAGACCCTTCTTCAACAATCACACCCTCAACAACTTCAGAGCGTGCTCCGATGAAGCAATTGTCTTCAATAATGGTTGGGCCCGCTTGTAGAGGCTCAAGCACACCACCAATGCCAACACCGCCAGAGAGGTGAACGTTTTTACCAATTTGCGCACAAGAACCTACTGTTGCCCAGGTATCAACCATTGTACCGCTATCAACATAAGCACCGATATTACAATAGGAAGGCATTAATACCACGCCAGGTGCTATATAGACGCCTTTTCTTACGGTTGCAGGAGGAACAACACGAATTCCAGCTTCGCGGAAATCACGTGAATTGTAGTCCTGAAACTTAGACTCAACCTTATCAAAATAGTTAGTCGAGCCACCTTTCATTAATTGATTGTCTTCAATTCTGAAGGAAAGCAGGACTGCTTTTTTTAACCATTGGTTAACAACCCAGTCACCATCCACTTTTTCAGCAACTCTAAGGCGTCCGCTATCCAGCATCTGGATGGCCTCACCAACAGCCTCTTTAACATGAGTATCAACTGATGCAGGAGTAATATCTGCTCGGTTTTCAAAGGCTTGTTCAATAATATTTTGCATGTCGCTCATTAATTATTCCTTATAACGCTTTAGATAAGTACGAATACGTTTTGCGGCTTCAATACACTCATCAAGTGGTGCAACCAACGCAATTCTTGCATAGCCAAGACCAGGATTAGCTTGGCCAGTTTTTCGAGACAGATAACTGCCGGGTAGTACGGTAATATTTTGATCTTCAAAAAGTTTTGCTGCAAATTTTTCATCATCTCCACATGGAACTTTAAGCCATATATAGAATGAGGCCGGAGGTGCTTTAATTTCAAGTACTGGACTCAAAATATCGATGAATGCTTTATATTTTTCACGATAATCCACTCGATTTTCGATGACATGTTGTTCGTCTTTCCAACAGGCAATACTAGCATATTGGGTTGTGAGCGGCATTGCTGAGCCGTGATAGGTACGATATAAAAGAAATTTTTTGATAACTTTGGCATCGCCCGCGATAAAACCTGAGCGAAGTCCAGGTACATTGGAGCGTTTGGATAGGCTATTAAATACTACAAGATTTCTAAAATCATTTAAGCCCATATCTTTGGCGGCTTCAAGTAATCCCGGTGGCGGCCTGTGTTCTTCCAGGTAAATTTCTGAATAGCACTCATCTGAAGCAATAATGAAATTATATTGATGAGCTATTTTTATTAGTTGTTGCAAGGATGATTTATCAATCACTTCGCCAGATGGATTGCCAGGAGAACAAATATATAAAAGTTGGCAATGTTTCCAAATGTTCCTGGGGATGTTGTCAAAGTCAGGAATATAGTACGTTCTTTCACATGAATTAACAAAATAAGGGGTTGCTCCTGCTAAAATGGCTGCCCCTTCATATATTTGGTAAAAAGGATTGGGCATAACCACAAGAGGATCTTTTTCTTTCTTGTCAACCACAGCTTGTGCAAAAGCAAAAAGAGCCTCGCGGGTACCGTTGACAGGTAAAACCTGAGTTTCTGAGTCAATTATGTCTTCAGGAAGATTATAACGTTTTTCAATCCAACGTGAAATTGATTGACGTAATTCAGGAATCCCTTTAGTTGAGGGATATTTTGCCAGTGCATCAAGGTTATCTTTCATTGCATCAAAGACAAATTCTGGCGGTTTATTTTTGGGTTCTCCAATGGATAGAGAAATGTGTTTTAATTGGCCATTGGGATTTATATCTTCTTTTAATGTAGCAAGTCTTTCAAACGGATAGGGTTTTAATAGGTCTAATGCTGGGTTCATTCTGTAACTCTCAACTTGGCTCTTAAATAGCAGGATCAGGACATTATAAAAGAATTATTGCTCCGGCATCAAATAATCTTTGTTATTTTTCTTTATGCTAATACAATAAATCTTTTATATTAATAAAGGCCAATAATGGAAAATCACTCAATATTTATTGCTCTGCACCACGGTAGTTTGATTGTTAAAGACCTTACTCGATCTCTCAATTTTTACTGTCATATTATAGGCTTAGAACAGAATTGTGATCGTCCTAATATGTCATTTGATGGCGCATGGTTGAATGTGGGTGAACAACAGATACATTTATTAAAACTACCAGAGACTGAAAAACATTTAAAACTCCCTGAACATGCAGGAAGAGATCGGCATTTGGCTCTTCACGTAACGGAAATAGATTCTATAAAATCTAAATTGAAGGCTAATCAAATCCCATTTACTGTGAGTCAATCTGGGAGGCAGGCACTTTTTTGCCGAGATCCTGATGACAATGGTCTGGAATTCATTAAAGTTTCTATTTCATAAAAACAATTGTATTTGTTCTCGTATTTGATAGTGTTGACTGTGTACACCATGTAAATTTTTGATTAAGATTTACAATATAATAAAATTAAGAAATACGGACGTATTATGGTTGTTGATTTAAATGAATTAAGACTACCAGCTTTATCCGAAGCAGGTCTGCAAGTACTTGAATTATTGGCCAGTGATGATATTGATTTCGCTTATTTGGGAGATTTTCTGGCCAAAGATCCCTTGTTGTCGGCAACGATGCTGAAGTATGCTAATTCACCTATTTATAAACGTGAAGTTCAAATATCTAATGTCCGAACGGCGGTATCAATTTTAGGGTTAAAACGGTCTAAAATGGCGGTCTCTTTTGCCATTATGAAATCATGCGACAAGCCCAGTTTTTCCGCAACAGAAAAAATTTGGTCCCATTCTATTAATATATCAACCATTTCAAGAGTTATTGCTGAAGATCTTTTTCCCAATTTAGCCGATGATATTGAAACTTCAGCATTAATGCATGATATGGGGGCACTGATTTTAGCCAGAACATATCCAGAGCAATATCAGAAAGTATTTGAAGTCGTGACCAAAACAGGTACTGCTCTTGATGAAGCAGAAAGAGCAGAATTTGAACTTAGCCATGATGAACTCTTTCATGTCGTAGCTGGACATCTAAGACTTTCAAATCTAACACTTAATGTAGTTGAAGGCATGCATAGTCATGATGCGATTACTGATGTCGTTGATCCTGTTGAAAAGCACCGTATTGTTATTTATCTTGCTCATTATTTTTTAGAAAAATATGATAGTGTAAGCAATTTTAAAGAAAATATACCCAATGATATGGACTCAATGAGTTTGTTGCTGAATTTGAGTGACGATAAAGTAGATCAGCTTTATGATCAATGTGAAATTGTGCTGGATGTCTTATGAATAAGATTTAGTGAATAGTAATTGGCTTAATCCTCACTCCAGCATTGACTATTCATAAACTCGTTTTATTCTATTTCATCCACACGATGTATTATTGCTCTACGAATATTTTCCTGCTGTTTTATATCCGTAATCATTTGTTTGTTTCTGTCCCGAATTACAAAAACATCTTCTACCTTTTCTCCAAATGTTGAAATTTTTGCATTGTCCAGACAAACCTCACTCTCAATCAAAGCTTGGCCTATATGAGATAATAGAGCAGGACGATTTGATGCGGTTATTGTCATTAAAGTTTGATTGTTTTCCAAATCTTCATCAAATTGTACTTTTGTTTCAAGAGAAAATTGTTTTTGGCTGCGACTTAATCTCTGTGAAGCAGTGGGTAAGACAAAACTTTCCTGAGACTCCTGCTCTTGGGTCAGCTTATCTTCAAGTGACAGACGAATTGTTTGGATGCGTTCCTTATCAGTCACGGACTTACCGTCCTCTTCTAGAACAAAATAAGTGTGGAAAGTATTATTATTGGCAGATGAAATTGTTTTGGCTTCAGTGACATCAAGCATCAGTTGTGACAAAGTTGAGGTCACTAAAGCAAACATATGTTCTTCTTTTCGTGTATAAATAAAGATTTCTGTACCACCACGTTCATCATGAGTTCTGATTAAAACAATGGGTTTTTTTAATTTTTCCTGTGTATTGCCTTCAGAACTATCGAGGATAGCAACTGTTTGCCAGGTAATTTCTTCAGTTTGAAACTTTATGAAATATTCATCGGGTAAAGTATTCCATAATGCCATTATTTCATCTTTTGAATAGCCTTTATCGATTAATTTACCTAAGGCAATGGATTTAAAGTTTTTAATGTATTCTTCTTGTTGTTGAAGATTTTCCAAACCTTTGTTTAAAGCAATTTTAGTGAGATTATAAAGTTGAGACAGGAGTGAGTCTTTCCAGGTATTCCATACTTTAGGGCTGGTTGCGCGAATATCAGAGACCGTCAGCATATAAAGATAGTCAAGGTACTGACTTTCCCCAACGAGTAGAGCGAACTCGTGTATTATGGCAGGATCATTAATGTCTTTACGTTGTGCTGTCATGGACATGACTAAATGATTTCTGACCAGCCAGCTGATAAGACGAGTATCTCGATGGTTGAGATCATGCTTTTGACAAAATTTTTCTACGTCAACAGCTCCCTTTTCTTCATGGCGGCCTCCGCGACCCTTACCAATATCATGAAATAAGGCGGCAATGTATAAAATTTCTGGCTTTGGAATATAACGTGCAATTTTGCTGGCTAAAGGTAATTCATTAGCATGTTCAGGCACAAAAAGGCGTCGAGCATTTCGTAACACTTTCAGGGTGTGTTCATCAACGGTATAGGCATGATATAAATCATGTTGCATTTGTCCGACAACCTGTTCAAATTCAGGTATGTAAGCAGCCAATACACCATAGCGATTCATACGACGCATTTCATGTGTAATACCAAAAGGTTGACGCAGGATTTCCATAAACAGGGTACGACAGCGTAAATCTTTGCGAAATGTATCATCAATCAGATAGCCATGAGCCCGGATTAAACGAATTGTACTAGCTCGAACTCCCTTTAATTCAGGATCTTGGCAAAGCAAAAGAAAAACTTCTAATAAAGCAAAGGGGTAGTTTCGGAAAACATTTTTATTAGCGGCTGCAATATAGCCTTTATAATTTATAAACCGACGATTTATTTTTTTTGGTTCGGCATTGGCATCCTTAAAAATGATGACTTCCTGGAAATATTGTAGAAGCATTTCGTTCAGTCGTTCAAGCTGCATGACGGTTTGGTAATAATCGGTCATAAAACATTCAACCGCTAATTTACCTTTGCAATCTTCATAACCAAATTGTTGAGCCAGTTCTCTTTGATAATCAAAGAGCAGACGTTCTTCATGGCGCTTACATAAAATATGAAGAGCAAAACGAATTTTCCAAAGAAAATTTTGTCCATTTTCCAATTGCTCATACTCGTGTGGCGTTAGAAAATTATGTCCCACCAGCTCTTTCAGGCTTTCAACATTAAAATGTCGTTTAGCAACCCAGCCAATGATTTGTATATCTCGTAAGCCTCCAGGACCTTCTTTTATATTGGGTTCTAAATTATAGGCTGTTTCATTAAACTTAAGGTATCGTTGATTTTTTTCCTGGATTTTTGCAGCGGTAAAGTCTTTGGTTGGCCAGATATTATCAGGGTTTAGCTGACAGGATAATTGTTCATATAATGTTTGATCACCTGTGATTAAACGTGATTCCATCAGATTGCTGATAATTGTAATATCGTTTTCAGCTTCATTGATACATTCATCAACGGTGCGAACACTATGGCCAATTTCAAGGCCAATATCCCAGAGCAAAGTAATAAAAAGCTGTAAGTTTTCAACAAACTCTTTATTACTTTCAGTTTGTTCTTCTAATGGAATGTCAAGAGGGTGTTCGGAATCATGTAATAAAAGTAAATCAATATCACTAAAAGGATGTAATTCTCCACGTCCATAACCACCAACAGCTAATAATGCAGCATTGTTACCCAGATTGTAATAAGACCAGGCCAATGTCAAAACGATATCAATGGCATGAGAGCGTTCACGAATTAAGTGAACAATATTATGTTTTTCTTGAAATTGCTGGGTTTGCTTCTCATAAATTGATTTAATTGCGGCTTTTAATGGTAATAATGGTGACTGACTTTCAGCAAGCTCAGACTCAAGTGAAGTGAAGTCAAAGAGAAGTTCCAGGGAAGCAGGGATGGTGAGTTGCATTTTTATCTCTCTTCATCACGAAGTGTTAATATCTCATATCCGTCAGCTGTAACAAGTATGGTATGTTCCCATTGGGCAGATAGACTGCGATCTTTAGTCACTACTGTCCATTTATCAGGTAGTACTCGAATTTGACGTTTTCCTGCATTAATCATGGGTTCGATTGTGAAAATCATACCTTCTTCAAGCTTCTCTTTTGTGCCTGGTTTGCCATAATGAAGTACTTGTGGATCTTCGTGAAAATTGATGCCAATTCCATGTCCACAATACTCTCTGACTACAGAAAAGTTATTTTTTTCAGCGTGCTGAGCAATAGCATGACCAATGTCCCCCAAATGCATTCCAGGTTTGACCATTTTTATTCCTGTAAAAAGACACTCGTGGCTGATACGGCAAAGTCGTTCAGCTAAAACAGATGATTTTCCTACCAGGAACATTTTACTAGTATCACCGTGGTAGCCATTTTTTATTACCGTAATATCAACATTGATAATATCACCATTTTTTAGTTTTTTATCACTGGGAATACCATGGCAGATTTGATTATTAACGGAAGTGCATATTGATTTGGGAAAACCGTGATAATTAAGTGGTGCTGGAATTGCTTGTTGTTCATTGACAATATAATCATGGCATATTTTATCGAGTTCGTCGGTTGTTATACCTGCTTTCACATGAGGTTCAATCATCTGTAAAACTTCGGCGGCTAATTTACCGGCAATACGCATTTTTTCAATTTCTTCAGGTGTTTTTATACTAATGCTCATGAGTTACTTTCTTTTATAAATGACTTTAAAATGTTTTAAAATTACGGTTTTTAAACATAAGAATGGAGACTAGCTTGTTAGTATACCTTTTAATCCATAAATTTGACCAATATTTTTTCTATAAGCCTCTCTTGTTTTTGTGTCAAAATATTAAATATGAATTAAAAGAATCATTGTTGTTTTGATGGTTTTATGGAATAATACGCACGCCTTGTTACACGTGGCCTCAACTTGTTTTTTGGTTACTTTATCAAAGGTTATTTATTAATCCGACCCTGTATCGACACATAAATCTGGGTGCCTGGACATACCGTTTTAAAAATGGGTGAAAAATCAGGTTGGTTTATGGGATATGTGGAAGATCTAACCCCTATACAAAGGAAATTTTTATTATGGCAAAAGTTACAATGCGTCAAATGCTTGAAGCAGGCGTTCATTTCGGTCACCAAACTCGTTACTGGAATCCAAAAATGGGACAATACATTTTTGGTGAGCGTAACAAAATTCATATCATAAACTTAGAATCTACACTACCAATGTTCAATGACGCAATGAACTTTGTTGGTCAAATTGCAGCTAAACGCGGCAAAGTTCTTTTTGTTGGAACAAAACGTGCGGCAGGTAAATCTGTTAAAGAACAAGCATTACGTTGTGGTATGCCTTATGTAAATCACCGTTGGTTAGGTGGTATGCTGACTAACTTTAAGACAGTTAAACAGTCAATTAAACGTTTGAAATATTTAGAAAAAGCATCTGAAGACGGTACTTTTGACACTCTGACCAAAAAAGAAGTTTTAATGCATTCCCGTGAGTTGGAAAAGCTTGAAAAAAGTCTTGGTGGAATCAAAGATATGAATACATTGCCTTCAGCAGTATTTATTATCGATGTAGGTCATGAAAAAATTGCTGTTTTAGAAGCAAACAAATTAGGTATCCCAGTTATTGGTGTTGTTGATACAAATAATAAAGCATCAGGTGTTGACTATATTATACCTGGAAATGATGATGCGATTCGCGCCAATAATCTATATGCAGAAACTGCAGCAGAAGCTGTTCTGGATGCAAAAGCTGCGAACACAGAAGCCGTTGTTTCAGACGAGTTTGTTGAAGTTGAAAGTGCCGAAAAAGCATCTTAAAACAGTCGCATTATAAAACAGCTGAGTTTTAGGACTTTTTTTAACAGAAACCCTATTAACTGTAAGTTAGCATGATTACAGTACTCACAAGCAAAGAATAACTTCCGGGCAATAGACTGACATAATTTTTTATTAAGAATGTATGTCAGAGCTGCCCGGTTTTGAATTATAAGAGGTCAAAAAAATGGCAATTACTGCTGCTTTGGTTAAAGAATTACGCGATCGCACTGGCGCTGGCATGATGGAGTGTAAGAAGTCATTGGTTGAAACTGATGGTGATTTAGAAGCTGCAATTGAGCTTATGCGCAAAACTGGTTTGGCAAAAGCTGATAAAAAGGCTGGCCGTATTGCAACTGAAGGTAAGGTTGTTGTTGCATTCAGTGATGACAATAAAAAAGGCGTTATGCTGGAAGTTAACTGTGAAACAGATTTCGTTGCCATGGGTGATGAATTTGGTAATTTTGCAAGTGCAGTTGCAAACCGTATTTTAAGTGATGCACCAGCTGATGTTGATGCTTTGGTTGAAATGCCTTTAGAAGATGGTTCTGAAAGTATTAATATAGTTCTAAAAACAATGATTGCAAAGATTGGCGAAAATATGTCTGTGCGTCGCTTTGTTACTTTTGAGACTGAAGGTCAATTAGGCGCTTACCTACACGGTACCAAAATTGGTGTTGTTGTTGATATGCAAGGTGGTAATGCTGATCTTATCAAAGATATTGCAATGCATGTGGCTGCCAGCAACCCTAAAGGTCTTGATGAATCATCACTTGATGCCGCTGAGCTAGCAAAAGAAAAAGAGATTGCTGCAGCTGAAGCCGCTAACAGTGGTAAGCCTGAAAACATCATTGAAAAAATTGTTGAAGGTAAAATCAAGCGTTTCATTAAAGATAACACTCTAGTGGGTCAGCCTTTTGTTAAAGATCCTGATGTCACTGTTGAGAAGTTAGTTAAAGATGCTGGTGCAACAATACTTGGTTATACTCGTATGGAAGTTGGCGAAGGCATGGAAAAGAAAAACGAAGATTTTGCTGCTGAAGTAATGGCTCAAATGGGTAGTTAAAAGTCTATAAGTTGTTTTATTTCACTAAAAATATTTAGTAATAGTATTTGAGATTTATTGATTAAAAAGGAGTAGTCTGTGAGCATAAAATATCAAAGAGTCCTGTTAAAACTCAGTGGTGAGGCATTAATGGGGGAGCAAAATTTTGGTATTGACCCACAGGTATTGACTTATATATCTCAAGAAATAAAACGACAAATAGAAAAAGGTGTTCAGGTAGCTATTGTCATCGGTGGTGGCAATATTTTTCGTGGTGTCGGTTTAGCCGCTTCAGGCATGGATCGAGTGGCGGGTGATCATATGGGAATGTTGGCGACAGTCATTAATTCCCTTGCTCTTCAGGATGCATTAGAAAATAACGGTGTTTCTGCCAGAGTGATGTCTGCTCTACCTATTCATCAGGTTTGTGAAGACTATATTCGTCGCCGTGCAATCCGTCATCTTGAAAAAGGACGTGTTGCAATTTTTGCTGCAGGCACTGGAAATCCTTTTTTTACTACAGATTCAGCAGCCAGTTTACGTGGTATTGAAATTGAAGCGGATGTAGTGATAAAAGCAACTAAAGTTGATGGTGTCTATTCAGCAGATCCAGTGAAAGATCCGAATGCTGCACTTTATAGTACTTTGAGCTTTGATGAAGTACTAGATAAAAAATTAAATGTAATGGATGCGACTGCGATTGTATTGTGTCGTGACCATAAAATGCCTATCCGAGTTTATAATATGACTAAAGAAGGCGCTCTTGATAACGTACTTAATGGTGAGCAAGAAGGTACTCTTGTGGAGTAGTAGGAACTTGTTGCATCGTTATTGATATTGGGCTTGTTTATATCATCTGGAGAATTGTGTGATTAATGAAATTCAAAGTGATGCTGATACTCGCATGGGTAAAAGCATTGAATCACTAAAACAAGATTTAACGAAAATTAGAACAGGGCGTGCCCATACCAGTTTGCTTGATAGTATCACTGTTGATTATTATGGCAATGAAACACCACTAAATCAGGTGGCTAATATATCCATTTTGGATTCTAGAACATTATCTGTTCAGGTTTGGGAAAAGCAAATGACCCCTGTGGTTGAAAAAGCCATCTTAAGTTCTGATTTAGGGCTGAATCCTGTTACCAGTGGTGATTTAATGCGAATTCCATTACCACCTTTGACTGAAGAAACACGCAAAAACTTAATAAAAGTGGTTCGTCATGAAGGTGAAAATGCGAAAGTTGCAGTGCGCAATATACGTCGTGATGCTAATGGTTCTTTAAAGGAACTTGAGAAAGAAAAAGAAATTTCTGAAGATGATCAGCATCGTGGTGAAGATAATATTCAGAAATTAACTGATAAACATGTGAAAGAAATTGATCAAATATTAGCTGCAAAAGAAAAAGATTTGATGGAAATCTAAAAATGTCAGCGGATAACCCAACTAGTGCCAAAGGAAATGCTTTAAAACATGTTTGTATTATCATGGATGGAAATGGACGTTGGGCAAAAAAACGCTTTATGCCACGATTTGCTGGGCATAAAGCTGGATTAGGCGCACTTCGAAAAGTTGTTGCGAGTTGTGTTGAAGAACAAATTGAAGTTTTAACAGTATTTGCTTTTAGTAGTGAAAACTGGCGTCGACCTGAAAAAGAAGTGGGACTCCTTATGGAGTTGTTTGCTACTGCTCTTACTCGTGAAGTAAAAAAATTACACGAGCATAACATTAGACTTCGTGTCATTGGCGAGCTCTCTGCTTTTTCAGATAAAATCAGAGAGCTTATTGATGCGGCTGTCTCTTTAACGAAAAATAACACCGGGATGATTTTTAACATTGCCGCGAACTATGGTGGTCGTTGGGATATCACTCAAGCTGCTCAACAGGTAGCTTTAAAAGTCAAATCTGGCGAATTAGAAGCTGATGCCGTTAATGAAAATGTTATTGAAGAACATTTGTCATTAAATGGTTTACCAGAACCTGATTTATTTATTCGTACTGGTGGTGAAAAAAGGATCAGTAATTTTATTTTGTGGCAACTGGCTTACTGCGAATTTTATTTTACTGACACTTTATGGCCAGATTTTAATAAAAAAATGTTTATAAAAGCAATTGATTCATTTCATGCAAGACAAAGACGCTTTGGTCGCACTGGTGAACAATTAAATGAAGAATAACACCTGATGCTAAAATTAAGAGTCATTACTGCTTTAATCCTCTTCCCTCTAGCCGTATTCGGCATTTTATTTTTATCAAATAGTACTTTTGCTGCTTTTGTTGGCCTGATTATATTATTGGGTGCATATGAATGGGCAGGCTTTGCAAAGTTTCCTTCACTGCCATCAAAACTGGCCTATGTTGTCATTGTTGCAACAATCATATTTTCACTTTGGTTAATTAATTTTATCCTGTCACCCAGTACTATGAATATTCTTGCAGCTGTTTTTTGGGGCTTTTCAACGATACTTGTTTTAGCTTATCCTGGAAGTTCTAATGTTTGGAGTGGGAAACCCGTTATTATTGCTATTATGGGGCTCTTCTTATTGACCATCACCTGGTATGCTGTTGTTTCAATTCATGCTATCCCCGAGCTTAAGTTTGCTCAAACTCAAATAAGTGGACCCTATCTGCTATTATCTGCTTTAATGTTAATTTTCGCTGCGGATAAAGGGGCTTATTTTTCTGGAAAACGTTTTGGTAAAAATAAATTAGCTCCCAAAGTGAGTCCAGGAAAATCTATAGAAGGTGCTTTGGGCGGTTTAGCATTGGCACTTGTTATGTCAATTCTATTCACCTTTTGGCATGGA
>JAPHSW010000231.1 GCA_026196615.1 Gammaproteobacteria bacterium
CTTTATCAATTTGGTGTAGAACCCAATTTTGAGTTCCAAAAGTAATGGGTAAGTCACTGAATAAAAATGGTAAAATCCTTAAAGACTTACCTATGAGAAATTATTAGCTTGAATGAGAGCACAAGAAACTGAAAAAACTACTCTCTGAATGAAGTATATTTTTTTATAAAATCTTTTGGTGATTCTTTAAATAACTGGATACAGGAAAGACAGATACAAACTTTATTTTGTGTTTCTTCTGGCACAATAGCTAGTAGTTCCTTGGGTACATTCGCAGTATCACACCAACAATTTTTTTCAACATGTGCCATGCATTGATTTTTTGATTGACAAAATGGGCATAAAGTATCATCTAAATTTTTTAGCATATATGTTTATCTTTCATAAAGGAGAGTCTATTTTTATTAAGATTTTACCAGTTATGAAAAAATGAATACATGAGAATTGGAGCATCATCCTCTTTAACTGAATATTCCTCGCAAATCTATTTAAGCGAGGAATTTTCAATTTACTCCAGTAAGTGCTTATTATTATCAAGAATTAGAGTTTATTCTCATGGCAAAGAGTACAACTCACTACCTCACCTTTTGCTAATGAAATGGTTTTATCCTCATTTTTTAATGTTCTGTTGGTAGCAGCACGAGATAAAACAGAACCTTCGCCATTGAGTCCATGACAGGCACGGCAGGCATCGCCATTATTTATTTCCGCAATGTCTTCATGACCACCATCTGAAAAGCGAGTGTCACCGACAGGATGCATACCATGAGGTCCTTCCAATGTATTCCCTAAATCACCTTCATGACAGGTTGAACATTCAATAATAGTACCTGAATGGCCTTGTAAATCATTTGCTGCTTTATTGTCATTTGAGAATGGATTTTTATTGGGCCAGATGGCATGAGTACTACCATGACACCCTTCACAACTCAATCCACCATGACCTTTATCTGTCCCATTATCGGCACCACTTAAACGATAAAGTGCTTCTGTAGTGGCAAATCGAGAATCAGGAAACTTTAGCAATGGTAGATTGTCAGGACCACCATTAGCTTTATGATCACTCAGGCGATAAGCTAAGAGTAAACGTAAGCCATCAGGGTTATCATCACTATCCATGGTATTCACAACAGTATCATGCATTTGCCCACTCTGCTTCAATTGTTCAATTTGCATGGCATCGCCCACATGACAGCTATCACAGGCTGGTTCTGATGCCCAGGAAACTCGTTTGCTTAAATCAGCACCAGCTGGGAAACCAAACTCTGGCAGCCCTTCAGTAAAGTCATCACCCACCTGAGTCATCTGCCCATGGCAATCCTGACAAACTGTACCTGAACCACCCATAGCACCACGTAAGCATTTAGCACTTTTACCAGGGTGACAGTTATAACAGGTTTCCATGAGAGTATCTTCTGCAACTATTGGGTCGCGACTATCACCTGGTGGTGGCATCGTTGGGAACAAATGACCATAACTTGCTGGATCTGTTTGAGGCAACGAACCATGAACACCATGCATCGCACGTGACATACTGATGTGATCCTGTTGTTCTTTGCCATTTTCATTCGTTGGTCCCAGGTGTGCCAAATCTAATGCAGGTGAATAATGACAATTAGCACAAACTACATTGGGGGTCGTACCATCAGCATTAGTGCCATCAGCTTCAGTACCTGCCAGAGCAGTGCTATATTTAAAGTCATGCAAACGAACAATATTAATTTTGGCACTATTAATCACCTGTTGTTCCCTTGTGGCACCAATCACAGTGGACGCATCAGTGATAAAGTTCACATCATCTAGATAATTATCATTGGCAATATTATCGCAGTTTAATGTTTTACTACCATCATAATCACAGATATTTTGACTGGCATGACAGATAGCACAATCAGCTTCTGAAGCCACAGGTACAACAGTATCTACTGATGCTAAAACATTATTGCTTGCATCTTTCGCTTCAATTCGCATCAAAGGGTATGGGTTAGAGCGACCACTATCATCAACAGCTGAAATAGGAATACCTTCAGCTGTATAACGTTTAAAATTATTCACAGTATAACCAAAGGGAAAATCAACAAAGAACGGATAATTTTCGACATAACCATGAAAAGGTTGTGGCTCATTTAATGCACCTGGCATAGCCGATTGCTCAGCATGTAATCCCATGCCCAGCAAATATAATTTTTCAACATCAGGTGCAGGCAAACCTAAATCTGGTGTCGATGGAAATAAAGATAAAATGCTGGGTGGAAAGAGTGCTTCATAAGCAATAAAACCTATCTTATCAATTCCTGTACTTGAAGCTGGTGCGGTTTCCCAGAAGTTATTCTTAAAGATACCAGGCAAATTAGTACCTGTGCTCGTGAAAGAATCTACCGCATCGGGAACGCGTGTTGAATCAGTCAGATCAGTAAAATAATTCGAATTCACAGCTTTATAGGTAATATGAATGCCATCAGCTGGTGACATCATTTGTGGTTCATTACCTTTTCTCAAAACTTGAGCATTCAGGACATTATAAGGAGGCAGAATACTAAAAATACGAAAATCCTGATCAGCACAATGCATACCTAAGTCATTTGCTGCAAGGATGGTATAATTTCCACCAACTGTACCACCGCCTGTGTCATCATCACAATTATCAGGAGCATCTTCGACTTGTTTTTCTTCACTTCGGCCATCCGATTGAACGGCTTTTATTCGACAGGGCACAGAAACTAAATTGTATTCTCTCACTCGCCACTTTTCATCATCAACTCCATCTGTGCCTATAGGACTGTTAGTTGCTACATTATAAACAATAACATCTCTCCCATCCTGTCCCTTACCTTTAATCGTTATGCGTAATTTTTCATCATCCCATTTAGCTTCTTCGATAATAAATTTATTATCTTCTGCCAAAGGCGGTTCACCAGAAGAACTATCATCACAGTTGTCAGGTGCTTCTTTAACTCTTTTTTCTTCACTTCGTCCATCTGACTGGACTGCTTTTACTCGACAGGGCACAGAGTCTAAATTATATTCTCTCACACGCCACTTTTCATCATCAACGCCATCTGTTCCTATAGGATTGTTAGTCGCTACACTATAAACAGTAACGTTTTTCCCATCCTGCCCCTTACCTTTAATCGTTATTCGTAATTTCTCATCATCCCACTTAGCTTCTTCGATAATAAATTCATTATCACCTGCAAATGACGATTGAAAAAGAACAGACATGATTAATACAAAAAATCCTATCAGGACTTTATTCCTTTTATAATTCAAAGACATTAGATACTCCTTTCTGGTAAAAATAATTTATTAGGATGCAAATTCATCTTAATAACTCACCAACTATAAAACTTAGAAAACATATAAGTTTAAAATTTTCCATTAACACTTAATTGATAAACATTTCTCGTGTATTCATCAATTCTATGATTCGAATGATTGTCCGTATATTCATACTTAGCACTTACAGACCACATATTATTAAATTGATACTCTGAACCAATTGAAAAACGATAACGTTCATCTTCACGGGCATAATTATTTTTTTGTGGATAGTCACTATTGCGATAACTAACGTCAGAAAATACTTCCCAACCATCCTGTAACTCATGTGAAAGCTTTGCTTCAATACTATGTCGTTCTGGAGAATAGCTACGCAATGATGTATCTTCTCTGTCATTCGTTTCAAACTGATAACGAAGGCGCAATCGTCCGATATTAACAGGCATTTGATAATTTATACGTATGCGCTGACGTTTACCTTTAAGATATTCGTATTGGTTATCAGCCTCATCAATATCACTATATCGATAACTTACAGTGAGTGACTTTTTTCCAAAACGTTTTCGTGCTTTAAACTTGTAATCAGTAATATTCTGATAATCTTTGTCGCCTAATTCTGATTCTGAATATTCAAAAGCCGGTGTTATTTTCCAATCATAAAATTTAAATGGATAATCAACCCCTAATTTAATATTTTGATAATCTTCAGCATCAAAATCATCATAACTTATATCAAAAATACTGATGTAGGTACGGACATTGATCGCAGTTTTGTAACGAGCTCTGAGATAAGATTGAATATAGCTATCTTCTTTACTACTTGCAGTATCTTTTGCTATGAGTTCAATATTGTCATCATAGCCATAGCTAACTGATGCATAAACATCCCAATTTTTTTTATTATCAATATTATGTGATAGTTCTTTTTTATTTAATTTTTTTTGAGCAAGATACTGGATCTTTTCATTTGATTTACTCTCAGAAGCTAACTTAAAATATTTTCTTGCCTCTTCTTTTTTACCTTGTCGCTCTAGAGATAATCCAATATTATAATAAGCAATTGCTGAAAATTTTGGATGAGAAATCAATTTATTAAAATGCAAAATTGCGGCATCGTATTTTTTTAATTTAAATGTTGCCACACCTAAATTATAGTCAATTTGTAAAGCCACATAACCCTGTTTTTTAGCATCTAAAAAAAATTTTTCAGCACTTTGATAGTGACCGGATTTGAAAGATTTTATTCCTTTTTGAAAAGTATCTTCTGCCGTAGTAGATGCAAAAACCAAGGAAGTGTGTAACATCATAAAAGTCAATGATATCTGTAAAGATAGAGTGGCAAGCCGTTCCTTAGCCATTTTATTATTGAACCTTTCCATTTTTCTAATCCCCAAATACAACAGCCACTCAGGCATATACTTGAGTGGCAAAAAAAGTATTCATTTATTTTTATTTATTAAAAGAATTTGCTCTAATCTTCAGATTCATCTTCAGTGTCTTCTTTTTCGTCTTCGGCATCTTCCTTCTCATCTTCAGCATCTTCCTTCTCGTCTTC
>JAPHSW010000068.1 GCA_026196615.1 Gammaproteobacteria bacterium
CCTTCTCATCTGATGTGCCCAACTCTTCTTCTCTATCTTCCCAAACATATTCTTCAGGCTCTACCCATTCTTCTTCTAATGGCTCAAGAGGAATCGTTCTTTTTTCAGTTTGATCAATTTCTTCAGGTTTTGTTAAACGAGTGTCCTCAGAATCAATTTCTGTGATAGTTGATTTATTATGCTTGTAAATAAAAAGTAGTACGATGACAGAAAGTATGACTAAAAATATTTTTTTTGTAGTAAATGAAGATGTTGTTTTTTGATTTCTGAGAGTTTTTGAAATGGATGAAGGGTGTTTGGTGTTAGATTGAGTATTCGTTTTTTTTTGAAGAAAAGACGGCTCTTGATTTATTTTTTGTAGACGTAATAACACTTCATGCGCAGAAGCAGGTCGTTTTTCTGGAGACTTTTCAAGTAGCTGTGCGATCAGCATACTCAATGAATTAGGGATGTCCGAACGGATTTGTTGTAAAGGAAGCGGAGTTATAGTTGCTAAGTTTTTAAGTATTGAAAGTTGAGAGGAGCCTGAAAAAGGTGAAGAATTACTGGCCAATTGATAAAGCACACAGCCCAGGCTGAAAAGATCAGATTGTGCACTAATAGTGCTTGAGTCAATTTGTTCTGGGGCCATATATTCAAGTGTACCCAGAATATAACCTGTTTGAGTTAACTGCTCATTCGAATCAAGTGCATAGGCTAATCCAAAATCCAGGATTTTGATGCGGTTATCAGGTGCTTCTATCCAAAGGTTTGCGGGTTTTATATCACGGTGAATTAGATTCTTTTTATGAGCGGGAATAAGTCCTTCACAAATTTGCATTCCCCATTTGATAATAGTATCTGTTGGTGTGTGTTCATGAGATTTAATCCATTGTTCCATAGTTTCTCCCTGGAGAAACTCCATGGCAAGAAATGGAATATCATTTTGTTCACCGACCTGATGAATAACTGCCACATGGTCACTCTGAATGGATGCCATAGCTCTGGCTTCATGTAAGAATCGTTCTTTAGCATTTGGTTGGCTACACAATGCAGGTTTCATGACTTTTAAAGCGACGGTTCTATGCAATTGAGAATCGTGGGCTTTAAAAACAAATCCCATACCACCCTGCCCCAGCGTATCACTTATTTGATAATGTCCTATATCACCAATATCATTTTTATTAGTTGGTGCATTTAGAAAAGGATAAGGGTGAGTTTGTTTTATAGAATCATAACTTTCAGTCTTTGCATGAGAGTTACTTTCTGTGTCAGTTTTAATGTAGCCTGCTTGAGTTTCATCAAGAGCATCATCACCCCTGTTCATGTTAATTGAATGAGAATTAACCATGAATAAACGATTCCACAAATACGTTAGACTTTAACGCAATTACGACCATTATTTTTTGCAGCATAAAGTTTATTGTCTGCTGCTTTAATTAAATCATCAGCAGAATAGTTTTCATCTAACTTGAATTCTGCAATACCAATACTGATAGTGACTGGGATATTAACCTGTTCAAGAGTAAAACTGTCTTTGTTTACCGCATTTAGAAGTTTTTGGCCAAAAGAAAATGCCTGTTGAGAGTTAAGCTCAGGAAGCAGGATAATGAACTCTTCACCGCCATAGCGGGCGAAAATTTCATCTTTTCGAATATAAGGCAAAATTCGCTGACAAAGATCTCGAAGAATGATATCGCCTGTCAGATGTCCATGTTTATCATTAATTTGTTTAAAGTGATCAATATCAAAAATAATCAGAGATAAGGGGCGTTGGTGACGCTGTGAACGACTGACTTCGCGATCCAGTATTTCGAGAAAATAACGCTTGTTTGGAATTTTGGTTAAGCCATCAGAAATCATCATTGAATAAATTTCTTCATGATATTGTTTTTCAATATGCTCATTAGACAAAAATTTAAAGATTGTATGGCCGATACGGATTAAGTCACCTGATGCCAATCGATGTTGTTTTATTTTAATATCATTAATGAAAGTTGAATTACAGCTATCAAGATCGAGGATTGTAAAGCCTTTCTGGTTAAAATCAATCTGTGCATGTTGACGAGAAACAGAAGGGTCATTTAGTTCAATTTGACATTTTTTTTCACGCCCAATATAGATGGTTTCATGGGGTAAATTAATAATACCTTCACCGATGCTGTGAGGATAGATACGAACCAGACAAGCCTCAGAAGTATCATCTACAGAAGGAGAGAAGTGAGTAACAAAGGTTGTTTGTAGTTCAGTATCAGTCATTATTTTGAGGCAGTCAGTTAAATGAATTATTAATAATATCAATTAGTTTAAAATAATAGCACAAAAACTGATAAATAATATGGTGTTGCCAAACTAAGAAGAGTTTAATGAAGAGGCTTGTAGAATAAGACGTTCAAAATGGATAGTGCAGAGACAGGAATGTCTCTGCACATTTTGTGATATTTAAAGCAGAGTAGTCGTTTATTTGATTTTTCGAGCTTCCAGATAAAAACGCTTTTCATCAGCTTCACCCATTGAAAAAGTTTTTCTAGGTAGAGCACCATCAAATATAATGGTTTTAAACAAACTATGCTTGGAAATAGGAGGAAAGAAAAAACCCATATTACCTTCTTTGACACCGAGTTCATTGACCACATCATCACCATGAATAAAGTCAACTTTACCGCCATTTGCTTCCAGGTAATCATTTAAAAATGATTCAATAGTGGCTAATTCAAGTGTGAAAACAGGGTTTTCAATTTGAATATAACCATAGCCGGTGGCATCATTGAATGGGATGACATGGACACTGTCAATATTGGCCACTTCGGATGCACGTTTTTTCATTTCTTCTTCACTTTCACATCGGCAAATATTGAAATTGCCAGAAAAATGAGAATGCATATCTTTCAGTAGTTGTTCCGGATTCACATTGAAAATAACACGGTGAATAGGCTCAAATTGAAGACCTTCATCATGAATATTAACCAACTCAACTAAAGCATAGCGTGCTGGATTATTCATTTCAGACTGTACATCATCGGCATCTTCTTTGATTTTTTCCCAAATCGCTTTTGCAGTGGCTAATGAGTGGTTACCATCTCCCATAGCGTATAAAAGGACATCTTTGCCTTCAGCATCATATTTTTTAGCAAAGACTTCAGATGATGCAAGGTGTTCAAGTGCATCGGCAACTTGTTTAATCAATTCCGGCGTGTCAATGGCATAACCTTTAAGATGACCGCTGTCCATCATTAATTCAAAGTTATACAGTTCTTCAGGCTCTTGCTTAAAAAGTGGTTCAATAACAGTACGCTCAGGATCATCAATTAAGACCATAATATGGGGAAGTTCAATGGCTGCATCCTGTCTGACTTTAATTCGTGGCGGCAAACGGTCTACAATGGTTCCTTCAGTCGCACGAATTAAGGTTTGTGAACCTTTGTTAAAATCATACTGTTCCAGATCAATGGCAACAACCAGTCCTTTGCGAGAAGGTGCTTGTGAGGTTTTTCTATCAATGAGTACAAAACCATTGGTTTTCATGGGTGCTAAAATACCATCGTCAAGGTATTGCTGCATGGTTGTGTTGATACTTTTAATACGTTCATCGCCATCACTGTCTTCAAGAAACACTTCAGGAAAGATAACGTTCAATGTAGAAGGTTGATCGTCCGTTGTTGTTTTCACTTCACTCCAATAGTCAGGTTGTGAAGTATATTGGTCACAAGCCACGACTGACCATTTGTGTAAATCAACAGATTTATTAGGCAATAAAATTTCAGGTACTTGTAAACCAATTTTCTCAAAATTCATTTTTGTCTCCGGCAATACCAGTTCTGATTCAGTGTTGGTATTAAACTATTAATTATATATTTATAAAAACGTAAAAATGTGTAAAACGATTAACCTGTTAGCCTATCCAGTGCTTCAGAATATTTAGCCGAGGTATTTTGTACGACTTCATCGGGTAAATCAGGTCCGGGTGATGTTTTATCCCAATCAAGTGTTTCAAGATAATCTCGTACATATTGCTTATCAAAACTCTGGGGACTTGAACCAGGCTGATAAGCATCGGCAAGCCAAAAACGAGAAGAATCAGGTGTGAGTGCTTCATCAATTAAAGTGAGCTGATTCTGGCTGTCGACACCAAATTCAAATTTTGTATCTGCGATAATGATACCACGTGGTAAAGCATAGGCAGCGGCCTGCGTATAGAGTGTCAGGCTCACCTCTTTTATTTGTTGAGCAAGTGCTTCGCCGATAATAGCAACAGTGGCTTCATAATCAATGTTTTCATCATGCTCACCTACGGCCGCCTTGCTAGAAGGGGTATAAATTGCTTCGGGTAATTTGTCTGCCAGCTGCAAACCTTTGGGCAGTTCAATACCGCATACAGAGCCATTGGCTTGATAATCTTTCCAGCCAGAGCCAATAATATAACCACGAACAATAGCCTCGATAGGCAAAGCTTTCAGTTTTTTAACCACAATTGCCCGCCCTTCAACCAATTCTCGTTCTCTGGCATCTGGAATAGCGTCTTCTAATGACATATCAGAGACTTGATTGGGAATTGTCTTGCTAAAATGTTTGAACCAGAAGTTGGATACACTGGTTAATATAGCTCCTTTACCAGGAATAGCAGTGGGTAAAATGACATCAAATGCTGATAAGCGGTCAGTGGTGACAATCAGCATATGATCATCTCCGACAGCATAAATATCTCTGACTTTTCCACGGTGGATTAAAGGCAGGCTTTTTAAATCGGTATCAAAGAGTACAGGAACCATATTATTCGTCAATTATTTGATAAAGAGCCTCTGCTGAATAGGGTTAATTCGCTGAAGGCTGCGTATATTAGAGAAAAGTTTGATAATTATAAAACATTGTCCATAAAAATGCAGGGAATTATCACAGGGATAAGCACTTTTCAAGGAAATGGCTTTCCTAATGTCCCTATGAATCTTGATTAAAGCTTGAGTCATACCCATCACTAGTCTATCAACAGATTTGTGAAGAAATCTTAACCTTCTTAAAGATTAATCAGGATAGATAATATGAAAATAGCCATCATTAGTGGTAGCCACCGACAAAAATCTCAAAGTTTAAAGGTTGCCACTCATATTCAAGAAACCTTGGACAACGATTCTGATTGTGAAACGTGGCTTTATTCTCTGGAAGGTAACCCTTTACCACTTTGGGACGAAGGCGTATGGGATGGCGAACAAAAATGGCTGGATATCTTAACACCCTTGAGAGAACAGTTAAGCAGTTGTGATGCACTAGTGATTATTACCCCTGAATGGCATGGTCAGGTGCCTGCTGGATTAAAGAATTTCTTCCTTCTTTTTGGAAAAAATGAGCTTGGGAATAAGCCTGCCTTGATTGTTTCTGTCTCAGCAGGTGCAGGTGGTAGCTACCCTGTTGCTGAGCTACGTATGAGCAGTTATAAAAACAATCGAATTTGTTATATTCCTGAGCATGTTATTATTCGTGAAGTGGAATCAGTGATTAATAATGCGGATGATCCAAAAACGAATGAACGTTCAGATCGCTATATCCGTGAACGCTTGCAATGGTCTTTAAATATTCTTAAAGAATACTCAAAAGCATTGAATCAGGTTCGTGAAAGTGGTGTCACTGAGACAGAAAAATTTGGCAATGGTATGTAATTAAGATTAAGAAAATTTTTCTTATCCATTTCGAGTCAAAAAAGTATCAAGGTGATTTGCAAACGCTTGCCGATCACTTTGACTCAAAGGTGGAGGACCACCAGTTTGAACACCACTGCTGCGTAGAGTATCCATAAAATCTCTCATATTGAGAATCGACTTTATACTGCTTGCGGAATAAAGCTCACCTCTAGGGTTAAGAGCATGGCCGCCCTTTTCAATGACTTCAGCGGCTAACGGAATATCACTGGTGATCACCAGATCACCTTCAACGACACGTTTAACGATTTCATTGTCTGCAACATCAAAACCAGATGGTACTCTCACTGTTTTAATAAAATCAGAGCGTGGTACCGATAATGCTTGATTGGCCACCAATGTGACTAAAATTTCTGTGCGATTGGCTGCACGATATAAAATTTCTTTAATCACCACAGGACAGGCATCTGCATCAACCCAAATTTGCATCTTAAACCTCAAATAGTTAGCTCTAAAATAAAAAATTCTGAATATGTAATAAGAATCACAGATTAGAAATAGAACAATAATAGATAATCTCGCTACTTTAACATTTTCTCATTTAAAAAAAGGCTATTGCAATGAAAAAAATACTGTTCTCAATGACTTTATCATTAATTCTTATGTCTCCTATTTTTGCGGTAACAGATTCTGATTTGAAACAAATGAATCAGGAGAGTCGTCAAATAGTTCAAAATTTTGCTAAAAATTTAAAAGGTGAATTAAAAGCAGCAATGAAAAAAGGTGGGCCAGTCAATGCTATTCAAGTGTGTAATGAAAAAGCATTGGAGATTACATCAAATGAGAGCAAGATAAGTGGAGTTACATTAAGTAGAACTTCACTTAAAATTCGTAATTCTAAAAATAAGCCAGAAGCCTGGGAAAAAGATGTGTTACAACAATTTGCAGAAAGAAAAATGAAAGGCGAGTCGCCCAAAAAAATGGAATTTAGAGAAATTGTTGAGCTGAATGGAAAAAAGCAATTTAGATATATGAAAGCTATGGGAATTTCACAGCCATGTTTGCATTGTCATGGTGAAAAAGCCTTGCCAGACGTTAATGATAAATTATTAAAACTATATCCAGATGATAAGGCAAGGGGATATAAGTTAGGAGATATTCGAGGTGCGATTGTACTTATAAAAGATTTGAAATAATATTTACTTAAAATAATATCAAAAGGTTCAGGTTTTGAAGTGATGGTTATGTAAAGGACATAAGCTCACAAATATTTAGTTGACTAAAAATACAGCATTCATGCGATGCTTACTATCTGAGTCAAAGCTCTATACCCCAATACCCTCTCAATGGCATAAATTCTAATACAGCTAAACGCATAAAAAATATTATTTATTCCAATTATCACTTCTGTTTTATAACTTTTAACACAAATATATAGTTGAACCTGAATAATATGGTTTTAAATCGGGAGTAATTCCTGATTTACCATCATAGGTTTATTCAGACTAATAAAGTTTCTGATTAAACC
>JAPHSW010000152.1 GCA_026196615.1 Gammaproteobacteria bacterium
GTGGCGGTACGAATATCGATGAGCACCATATCCAACTCCTCATCTAACATTTTTTTCAGGTCTTTGGTTTCGATGAAAGTGGTCTTTTTCTCTGCAGCTTCCTGTAGTTGCGCACCTGTTGGGATGCCATTTATTTCAGCTTGTGTTATTGGGGCAACAATAAAGAGTGATAAGCCTAATAGGCAGGCTATTGAGAGAGATTTGTTCATAAAATAAAATCCTTAGTATTGGTTAATATTTTTTTATCCAGGAAGAGCATTGCGAGAGATGAACCTGCCCCTGTGATTAAAATGAGATAAATTTTACTCTATCTACATAGGGTTTAATATTCAAATAAGGTAATTAAATTCACATTTTTTTATATCAGGGTTTTTATCTATATAAAAAAATTTTTTTTTTTGAGATAATTTCTATACCTGACCGTGAATAAGGAAGAAAAATATATTTTATTCAATGGTTTCAGTAGTTTATGGATAAATGAACTCGTTACTCTTTATAAAAAATGATAAGAAAAATTGTATATTTACAAAATAACAAATGTACAAAACATAGAATTAACAATTAATTCTTAAAGAGTTACGGGACGAAAACAGGCACACTTTAACACTATCTCTCATTGAGGTAGTTGTTTTAAATAAAGATGCTGACCAATAGGGATGTGGTAATATGGTTAATTCGACCAGAAGTTTAGAAAAAAATTCAACAAATACTTTAGTAAAAAGTTCAGCAATAAACTCTTCAATAACTCAAAGTAGTATATTAGGGGCATCCCCTAGTTTTTATACCGCTTTTTTGTTCCTTTTCTTCATTTTATTTTCGAACAGTGCCCTCTGCAATTATGATACGGCTTTAAAACGCCTCAATGAAGGTGATATTTCAGGCGCTTTAATTATTTGGAGTAAACTGGCAGATGTAGGTGATATGAAAGCACAATATTCTGCGGGTATTCTTTATGAACAGCAGGGAGAAAATCAGTCTCACCAAAAAGCCATTCATTATTTAAATCTTGCTTCTCAACAGGGTATGAATAAAGCACAGTACCATTTGGCAATGAAGTATTTTTCAGGATATGGCGTTGAGCAAGATTTTAGTAAGACCATACAGCTTCTACTTAAAGCCGCAGCACAAGATTATCCTGAAGCACAGTATCAATTGGGGCGCATGGCTGCTGATGGTTTGGGTTTTAAGCAAGATTCCACTGAAGCAATACGTTGGTATCTGCTTGCTGCTGAGAATGGTTTTGGTCCGGCCCAACATACTTTAGCTTCACACTTTATGACTGGTGATGGTACTGCTGCTAATATTGATAAAGCGGTTTTTTGGCTCAAGCATGCATCAGAACAAGGCAATATGTTGGCACAAAGAGATTTGGGCTTTCTTTATACCCAAGGTATGGGGGTTGAAAAAAGTTATGCTGAAGCTGCTCGTTTATTGAAGAACCCAGCAGAAGAGGGTAGTCCAGTATCACAATATCTTCTAGGGCAAATTTATGCTGAAGGTGATAATGGTCTGGAAAAAAGTATTCGCTCTGCTAAATACTGGTTTTCTGAAGCGATAAAATCAGGCTATCCTAAAGCTGAAGGTGCATTGCAACAAATTGCACATATTCCTTCAGAACCGCTTCAAGAAGAAACTAATGTAGTGGATGTTGAAAGTGAAGAAGAGCTCAATCATGCACAAGAACTTGTTGAACTGGTTAATCCCGAGGTAGAGACATCTGAACAGGAATTCTATGATTTTTATAATGAAGATGTATCCGCATATCGTGAATCAGCAAGGAAACAAGATAAAAAAACAACCGCTTCGATTGATGACTGGGCGTACTCAGGTGATGAAACAATTGAAATGAGTACTGATAATTTGATCGAATATGATGATATTGATGGTCAGTTTGATGAGGCCTTTGCATCAAAGGCCAAATCTATTGGGGGGCGTGGAAACTATAAAAGGCTCTTTGGACTAGCTCAGGATGAAAGTGACTATAAACTCAGGGAAGAGCGAAATTATAAGCCTGAGTTATTAAATGTTGCTGAATCAAATGAAAAAAGTCATTCTAAAGCTATTGTTTTTCGAGGCTATTCTCAGTCGGGAGAGCAGCAACAATTAGGTTTTTTTAGTAGAAAACCAGTACAGACTACACAAGGTGTTCAAACGACTAAGAAAGTGACGACAACTCACTCATCTTTTAAAAATTCTGTGCCTGTGAATCCTGGAAATCCAATGAATTCAAGTCATTATTTTACAGGGACAGATATTGATAAAAATGATCTGAATCGTTTTGCAAAGCTATCAGGTGATGACTTTACTTTGCAAATTTTGCAATCGACTGATCCGGGTAAAGCCAAACAGATATCACAAAATAAATCTGGAAAAACCGATAGTAATTTATATGTTTTAGCTGCTAATAAAAATAACCGTCCTGTTTATCTGGTGACTTATGGGACTTATTCAGATAGAAAAAAAGCTGAAAATGCGGCAAAGTCCTTACCTCAGTATGTGGCGTTAGGTACGCCCTGGATTCGTAAAGTGAGTAAAATTCAACAGCAGATTCAAAATCTTTAACACAAGACTAAACTGTAGAAAAATATCAAAATGGTTTTTTGAACCAAAATTAGGCGTCTTGAGGTGAAGAAATATTGGGCATTCGAAAGTGATGGATAAATTCAGAAGATGATGAGGTAGAGTGGACTTTGCTGTGGACGCTTCAAGCCCATCCATGGGGCGCTTATCCTCGGCGTCCTGCCTCGAAATACCACTGCAAAGTCCACTCTACCTCACCACCTTCTTTACCACATCAAGTTTCTCACTGGGAGTGAAAAATCAAGAGCAAAAGCAGAGAATAAAGCCAGATTATCCAATATTCCGTTTTGAACACCGCATTTCGAGTGCCTAAGATTTCTTTGCATCAGAGCGTCTACTTTGGGTTAACACTATCGTTCAGGCTGTAAACTGCCTTATATTTCCAATAAAAAACAGGCACTAGTATTTACCCCGATTCTAGTCTGAGTTAGACTCAGTTTCTTTATGAGTCGAAAGCATGTCTAAACCTTCAGAAAAAAAAACTCTTATCTCAAAGTTTTTCTTAAAAAGAAAATTCAATATATCATTTAA
>JAPHSW010000092.1 GCA_026196615.1 Gammaproteobacteria bacterium
ACTTTATCAGTTTGGAATGGAACCTAATTTTGAGGTTCAAAATTAATAGGTAAGCCACTGAATAAAAATGATAAAATCCTTAAAGACTTACCTATGAAATACTATTACAAAGTTAATGTGTAAAGTATTAATTCACTTTTAATAGTTCTATTTCAAAAATCAAAGTGGAGTTTGGTGTAATGTGATTTCCAACGGCTCTGTTACCATAAGCTAGATTAGAAGGAATATACAATTCCCACTTATCACCAACCTTCATTAGTTGTAATGCTTCAGTCCAACCTGGAATGACACCATTAACTGGAAAAGAGGTTGGTTCATTTCGAGAGTATGAACTGTCAAACTCTGTACCGTTAATCAGTCTGCCTCGATAATGAGTAGTGACCTTATCAGTTGCTTTGGGAGTTGCACCAGTACCTGATGTGATGACTTTGTATTGCAGACCACTCTTTAAAGTCACTACACCTTCTTTAGATTTATTTTTTTCAAGAAAAGCATCACCCTCTTCTTTATTATTGCCTGATGCCATTTCTTGTTCTTTAATTAATTTTTCTTTGAAGGCATTTAAGGCTGCTTTCATTTCATCTTCAGATAAGACTGACTGACCCTTTGAGCCATCTTGAATACCTTGTATAACACTATTAAGATCCAGTTGAATACCCTGTGCCTTCAACGATTGGATAAAATTAGATCCTATGGTATAAGCGGCTTTTTGTTCAACTGTTTGTGGTTGTGCTAATAGAATGGCAGGTGCTGCACATACGTATGCAAAGGTTAAGCCGAGTAGGCTGCGCTTAAGCGATAACTTATTCATCATTTTACGTTTATGTCCTTGTGTAGTTACTTTTTGTGTTTTCTTTTATTGTTAAAGTGTTGTAAAAACAAATTTCAATTTAGACTGTACTCGTCAAAAATAGTTGCAAGACAGTCTAACATGAAAAGAATACAGGTCACTACAAACTGGACTATATAAAAGTAGAAGTTCTCTTATTTTTCGAATAAGCTCACATAATCTTCATAACCCTGTTCAACGAGTTGAGCTTGAGGTACAAATCTTAGTGAAGCAGAATTAATGCAATATCTCAGACCTGTTGGCTTAGGGCCGTCTGGAAAAACATGTCCTAAATGTGAATCAGCTTGCTTGCTTCGAACTTCGGTTCGACTGTAAAACAAGTGTTTATCAGTTTTCTCGGTAAGAGAGACATTTTTTATAGGTTTGTAAAAGCTCGGCCAACCGGTTTTTGAGTCATATTTTTCAGTTGAACTAAATAAAGGTTCACCTGAGACGATATCAACATAAATTCCTGGTTTTTTGTTATCCCAATATTCATTTTGAAAAGGGCGCTCAGTACCTTCTTTCTGAGTCACCTTGTATTGTAATTCAGTTAGCTGTTTTTTGAGTTCTTCATCACTGGGTTTCATGAATGTTCCTTTTGTTGATGCCATCGAAGTCGATGCCATTACTTTGTTACTATCTGCTTTTTTTGGTTCTCGTTTATGTAGGTCTTCGCCCCAAATTTTTTCCAGATATTGATCACGCCCTGAACGAAAACGGTAATACTTATAGCGTACTGGATTTTTTTTATAATAGTCCTGATGATAGTCTTCTGCTTTGTAAAAGGCTGTGAATTGAGTGACTTCTGTGGCAATGGGTTTTGAATAAAGACCAGATTTCTCCAGTTCTTTGATAGATTGTTCTGCTAGTCTTTTTTCTTCTGGGGTTGTATAAAAGATAACTGAACGATAATGTTGACCGCGATCGACAAAAGAACCGGTTGCATCAGTTGGATCGATCAAATGCCAAAGCTCAACTAAAAGATCATTGAAATCAATTTTGTTTGGATCGTAGATAATTTCAACGGCTTCGACATGTTCAGTGGAACCAGATGAGACCTGTCTATAAGTCGGATTTTTAATTTTTCCACCACTATAACCAGAAATCACTTCAATAATGCCATCCACTTTTTCAAGGTTAGATTCAATACACCAGAAACAACCACCAGCTAAATAAGCTTTTTTATATGAAGAGTTATTGTATTCAGATGACATAGGCTCTGAGGATGTGCTGGGACCAGAGTTTTTAGCTGAAACGGTTAAGGCAATAGTCAGAGATATACCCGCAAGTGCTGCAAATAAAATATAAGGAATTTTAAATAGTTTCATAATACTTTCCAGTTATAATAATTTTGTTTATATTGTTCTATTGCCTAACAGTGTAAAACATTCATTTCTCAATTCAGTCACTGAATTATCACAATTTTGTAACATCTAGAGCTGTAACACCTAAATAATTACTCCTAAATTGTGAGCACTAAGTATCCGAGCTGGGCATGTAGTATTGTGCGATTTGACGCAGTCCGAGCGCAATAGTACATGCCCAGTTCGGATACTGATGTTAAATAAAGAATGCTCACTATTCTTGAAACACTTATTTAACTTTGTAACTACTAACTATCTTTATAAATGTGAGGTTAACGAATCATTTTTCAAGAGAGCTAAATTATTTATTTTTAAGCAATTCTTTTAATTTGTTTTCTAAATTGACTGCTTTACGATCTCCTTTGTGAGTTTCGCCTACATGACTATAAACAATTTCTCCCTGTTGATTGACAAGGTAATAAGTAGGCCAGTAGCGATTGTTAAGTGATCGCCAATAACTAAAGTTGTTATCAATCATGACAGGGTGGTGAAGTTTAAACTCTTTAACCTTTTTTTCAATATTAGTACGAATTTTCTCATGTTCAAATTCAGGAGTATGGACCCCTATGATTTGCAAGCCTTGTTTTTGATATTTTTCTTCTAAAGCATTAAGCCAGGGAAATGAGCGATAACAATTCCAACAATCAAATGTCCACATATCAATTAATATGACTTTATCTTGATTGATTAATGACGCTACTGTGAGAGGCTCTGAATTTATCCAGCTACTGGCCTGAGTATGAGTAAATTCCGGTAATTTATTGGGTTGGTTACTATTTCCCAAGTCAGAAACAGAGCTATTACTAATCACTGTCGCTGAAAATAAAAATGCGAACAAAAAAGCAAGCCATTTCATATTATTCTCCTGATAGATTGTTATGGTTCGTAGTTACTAATGAATATTTCATTTGATCAGTTGTCTAAAAAGTCTAACCTTATGCTCCTAATATATTCCTTAAATCACATATTTATTATAAGTAATTTCCGAAATTCACTTTTGATATTTAAGCTCTATACTTAAACTTAGGTGAATACTTGTAAAAGAAAAGGGTGAATTAAGGCATTTCCAAATGTATTCAATAAGAATGATATTTTTTAATCATTTTTATTGAATTTATTATGATTGCCTGTTTTAAATAAAATTATGATGAGTAAAAAACGTATTTTGGTTGTTGAAGATGATCCTGATATTGCCGACTTGATTAAGTTACAACTATTGGATCTGGACTGCGAAGTTGATATTTCTCATGATGGTCTTGAAGGCCTGGATTTATTTAAAACTCATCAGTACGCATTAGTTATTTTAGATATTATGCTACCAAAAATGGATGGCTTAGACATTTGTAAAGCCATTCGAGCCACACAATCCTCTGTTCCCATCATGATGTTGACAGCAAAATCAACTGAGCTTGATAGAGTGTTGGGCTTAGAATTGGGTGCGGATGATTATTTAACCAAACCTTTCAGTGTTATGGAGCTGGTTGCCAGAGTAAAAGCACTCTTTCGTCGTTCAGAATTTCTTCGAATTGAGTTGGAGCGTGCTGGAACATCGTCTGATAATCACGATGAGCAGAATGATTCTCACATAATAGTTGGTGAGATTGATATCAATTTGCGTTCTCGTACGGTTCATATTCAAGGAGAGCCCATAAGCCTAACGGCAAAAGAATTTGATTTACTGACTTTTTTTGCACAGAATCCTGGTCAGGTGTTTACTCGGACGCAACTATTGGACAAGATTTGGGGCTATGGCCATGATGGTTATGAGCATACTGTTAACTCACACATTAATCGCCTCCGAGCAAAAGTAGAAAATAATCCAGCAAAGCCAGACTATATCTTAACTGCCTGGGGTGTTGGCTATAAGTTTATAGAGGATTTATAATGCTGAACAAGCCTCTTCCAGGTTCATTGTACAGCTCTTTATATGTCAGAGTTGCAAGTATTTTAGTACTGATTTTTTTAACCATGGGTTTTGTTTATGGTTTTATTACCTATTCTGTGACCAATGATTATTTACAGGAAACAACACAGCAATTTAATCGTGAGCTGGCAAAAAAATTAGTCGGTGAACGTGCTATTGTAGTGGATGGTCAAATTAACCGGCAGGCATTAAAGCAAACCTTTCATGACTACATGACGGTTAATCCCAATATAGAAATCTATTTATTAGATCTTGATGGAAAGATACTTTCTTATTCAGCCGATCCAGGCAAAGTCAAACTAGAATCTGTTTCTTTAGAACCTATCCAGTCATTTTTTCAGGGTGAACTCTTACTGGGAGATGATCCGAGAAGTTTTACCATAAAAAAAGCATTTTCAGTCACTCACGTTCCATCGGAAGATAATGTTGAAGGCTATCTGTATGTTGTGTTACGTGGCGAAGAGTACGATCAAGTCAATCAGGCACTACAAGATAACTATGTTATAAAATACAGTTTATTCTCCTTATTTATCAGTTTGACGATTGGTTTATTGCTGGGTTTGTTGCTTTTTTATACCATCACTCGTCGGGTACGTAATCTATCTCTTGCGATGCGTGATTTTACTGAAAATGGATTTAGTGCTTATCCAACCCCCAGTTTAGTTGATAAGGAACATAAAGATGAAATTGGTTATTTGGCTTATAGTTTTGATGTCATGGCAGAGCACACGATTGCTCAATTGAGAAAGCTGGAAGAACAAGACAAACTGCGTCGTGAACTGGTTGCAAATGTCTCTCATGACTTAAGAACACCACTGGCTAGTATGCTGGGTTATCTGGAAACATTGAGTCTTAAAGGTGAAAATCTGGATGCTGAAAGTCGGGAAAAATACCTGAAAATTGTTTCTCAGCATGGTAAGCGTCTCAGCCGTTTAGTTGATGATCTCTTTGAATTGGCAAAATTTGATGCAAAGGAAATCACACCTCACAAAGAAAACTTCAGCTTTAGTGAATTTATTTTTGACGTGGTACAAAAATTTCAAAATAGAGCTGAAAAAAATCATGTTAAACTACAGTTGGAGTGCCCTCAGGAAGCTTTGCTGGTCTATGCTGATATCGCTCTTATTGAACGAGCTATTGATAATCTTGTGGGCAATGCGTTTAATCACACCAAAGAAAATGATGTTATCACTATCAGTGTGATAGCACAGGATAAAGAAGTTAGGATTCAAGTTAAAGATACAGGATGTGGTATTAGCGAAGCAGATTTACCAAAGGTATTTGATCGCTTCTATCAGGCTGAAAATAAGCACCGCAAGGGCAACCATGCAGGTTTAGGACTTGCCATTGTCAGACGAATTGTTGAGTTGCATGAGCGAGAAATCTATGTAAGCAGTAAAGTAGGAAAAGGTACTCAATTTTGCTTTAGTCTGCTTTTGAATAACTAATTTATATACATCGTATCAGGCTTTTAGAGAAAACCTTATGTCAGAACAATTTATATCAGATAAAAAAGACTTTATAAATCTGGACGACTATTCAGAGGATGGCATTTTTGAGCTGAAGTTTGATTCTCAATCATTGGGGCCAAGTGCTGTAAGGAAAGAATCACTCTTGTTAGTAGTTCATCAGGGACAATATCACGTCATTGAAAATAAGTGTGGTCATTTCGGTGTGCCGTTATTAAACGGGGAGTTAAGTGGCAATGAAATTATTTGTACTGAACATGGCATATCATTTGATTTAGATTCTGGCAATATTGTTAATAGGCCTTATGAAAATTGTGATCCTATTAAAACATTTGATTCAATAGTCATTGGCAATCGTCTCTACTTAAAAGACTAAGCTATCGACTATCCAAAAAGGAATATTGGGGTTGTTCATCGATATTTAAGGGTGTTTTTGTATTACTTGAGAAAGTAATAACTGATATAATAAACGCTATAAGCACAAATGCAGTCAGATTTGCGACTGGATCTTTTCCAAATGTCATAGTCATCTACCCCTATTATGGTTGCTTCTTGGTACTTTTTGCTTCTTTTAACTGCAAGTTTGCTCTCTAATTAGCGGCATATCTTGCCTTATTTAACTTTTTACTTTAAAGATAAATTAACTTAAAAAACAAAATATTACTGATGATTTGTTCACAATTTACATTAAAAGAGTCATATAATTTATACAAATGAGAACCAGTTATATAATTTATATACTCTAACTCCTAATTTCGTTAAAAATTTCTAACTTATATTTCTACAAAGGAACATTACTATGAAAGCGCTGCTTTCTATTTTATTTATTTTTTTTGTTGTTACTTTTTCTATAGCTCATGCGAATGACACTAATGCTGACGAACCTAATGCTAATGAAGAGATTGATTATTGTTACAAACCTTCAAAACCGCTTATTTTTTCAACTTCAAAATATAAAAACCGTTATTTAGAAGACGTAAAAGAATATCAGCGTTGTCGGCAAGGTTTTCTTGAAATGCAGGCTCGTGTTGCGAGCATGAAAGCAGAGTCAGAAAAAAATGCTAAAAAAATGGAAGAAAATTTTATCATCAAGCACTATTAAAGTATAAATTTAATAGAATGACTGAAAAACTAGTATAAAAACTCAGATAGGCTAATATAAATAATAGAATGAATAACAACAAAAAGGTTTGTGATGAAAATCAATCTGTTTTTTCTATTAGCCCTTTTCATGATGGGTAGCAGTGTAACAAGTTATGCTGATAGTTTTGAACCACTGCCTCATTGTTACAAGCCCACCAAACCTTTGTGGTTAGCAACAAGTTATTATAAAACTCGCTACAATCGAGACGTTGAGGAATATCAACGCTGTATGAAGTCATTTATTGTGGCTCAAGAAAATGCTGTAAAAATTCATACCCAGGCTGCACAAAATGCACTAAAAACCTGGAATGAGTTTGTCCAATCTAAATAAACATCGAAACGAGTAAGTGGTATTGATTTTATCTACTACACTCTGGGTGATCGTTTTCAAAATACGTCATTCCAGTCTGTTTATCCAAAAAATAACAGCATCTTAAGAAAACAATATATCAATTTTAGAATAAGCATTTAGCTCAATGGTTTTTTCTAATCCTGCCTACTCCACTATTTTCAACCTGGTTCAATTTTTAGGTTTTCCATTGTTGATACAAAGGTTTATGGTTATTGTCTTTTTTGAAAAAACGTGTATCTTTAAAAGGCGTAGTGGGGGAAACACAGTCATAGGTTAATCAATGTTAAAAATAGTCAGTTTATTTATCAGTTTTTGTTTTATGGTCTCCTTAGAGTCTCATGCCTGGGATTTGGGAGAAGTAGGTACTTTTCAATTTGAGAAGGTGAATCAGAATGTTTATGTCATGCATGGCCCTCTTTCTGAGCCAAGTGTCGCTAATCATGGTTTCATGAATAATCCTGGGCTGATTATTTCTGATAAGGGCTTAATCGTTATTGACCCCGGTTCAGCCTATAGTGTTGGTAAAGAAGTTCTCAAAGAGATTAAAAAGATCTCAGACAAGCCTATTTTAGCCGTATTTAACACCCACATTCATGGGGATCACTGGTTAGCTAATCAGGCCATCAAAGAAATATACCCGGATGTTAAAATGTATGGACACCCTGACATGATTACACAGGCTAATGGTGATGAAGGATTGATCTGGGTGGATATGATGGAACGTCTGACAGAGGGTAAAACTAAGGGAACCAAAGTTGTTGCACCTGAATTATCTGTGAATCAGGGAGATGCGATTGAGGTGGATGGTCAACATTTTCGAATTCACTCTATGATTCCCACTCATACTAATACGGACATTATGATTGAGCATGTTGAAAGCAAAACTTTATTTTTAGGTGATAATAGTTTCTATCTTCGCATGGGACGCTTTGATGGCAGTGCCAGTATGCTGGGCAATATTAAAGCACTTGAATATGCGACTGATTTAAATATGACCGCTTATGTTCCTGGTCATGGTCAAACGGGTAAAAGTGATACGGCAGTAAAACCGTTTTTAGATTATATGATAAGAGTGAAAGAAGTCGTTCAGGTAGGATTTGATGATGAGTTACAAGATTTTGAAATTAAAGAAAAAGTAATTGGCCAATTTGATGACTATAAAAATTGGGAAGGTTTCAGTGTCAACTTTGGTAAACACATCAATACTATGTACCTGGAAATAGAAAAAACAGCCTGGTAAATGACCTAAGCACATCTTGATATCACTACAAATCCCCTTAATTTGTTATCCGACTGGATGCTTTTAAGGGGATTTTTTATTTGCCCAACAATACCCCTTTTTCTCTTCTGATTAACCTTGTGAATTTTCCGTGCATAGGTCACAATATATACCAATAAAAGCTTTCCACTGAACTGTCTAAATGAGTCACTCTGCTGGATGCACAGGTGACAAATAAAAATACAAAAATAGGCCTGATTTATGAATGATTATAGTAATTTCGATTGTGATACTTTTTCCTGTACTTATGAAGGGCATACAGCCGTTGTTTGTCTCAAGTCTGAGTCATTTAAAATGGCAATGGATGCTTCTAAAATGCACGAAATGCTGGAATGTTTAAATGCCATCGAACTGGATCAGAATATTAAAGGTATTCTGACCATGCATATGGCAGAATATGAGCGCATTGAGGTGTTACAAGACTTTATAAAATCAATTCAAAAGCATTCTGGATACGTACAAAAAGAAATGGGTGTGACACGCTACGGCAATGCGGTAAAGCGTTTAACTTTAGCCATCAATGAATTTTCTAAGCCAAGTGTGGTTGCCGTTCGAGGTAAAGTCTCAATTGATTCTTTCGGTTATTTTCTGGCATGTGACTATCGCATTGCATCGGATGACTTGAGCATTGAATTTCCAGGCTTACAAATTGGTGTGACACCAGCGGGTGCCGTCTCATTCTATATGTCTCGTCAATTGGGTACGACACGTACCATGGAGCTTCTGATGTCTGGCAATCCTATATCTGCAGAAGGAGCCAAAGAATTATCTATGATCAGTAAAGTGGTGCCTGACGAGCAATTAAAAGCCGCTAGTCTGGCTAAATTGGAAGAAATGTATAAAGTGCCAGGTTCAACTTTAAACTTAACCAAGCAGCTGACAAGGCCTAAAACCTATGAGTTGGAAGAACACTTTGAATTATCTTCTCGTTTGATGTGGAATTCTATTATTGATAATTAGAGTTTGACTGTGTGAACAGCAGAAGGTGAACGACTGAATCAGTCAATTTATCATCCGCTGTTTATTTCTATTTAGTTGAACCTGAATAATATGGTTTTAAATCGGGAGTAATTCCTGATTTACCATCATAGGTTTATTCAGACTAATAAAGTTTCTGATTAAACCCA
>JAPHSW010000119.1 GCA_026196615.1 Gammaproteobacteria bacterium
AGCCCTCAACCGACATTAGGAGATGAATTGGTGGCTAAAGCATTGTTAAATAAATAATGTAGTAAATAGTTACTAAGTTGTTAGAAGGATTAATAGTGATATTGATCCTTCTATACTAAGTTGAGAGAGGATTATTTTGCAATGCCTTTTAGTTATTTAAAATTTATTGTTATTCTGCTGACTTTATTGACTCATTCTGTGAATACAATAGCAATTGATAATCAAGTAGAAGAGATACCTTTAGCACCGGGGTATGGTGCACTGGACTATCAATTACCAGAGCCGGGTAGTTATGACTTGCCTGTTTTTAAATCAGCAGCTGACGGACAGGTATTAACAACTTCGGGTAAAACCAGTCGTTTATTGACAGAATTTGACAACAAATATGTTTTGATGGGATTTGTTTACAGCAGCTGTGATGATGTTAATGGCTGTCCATTAACTTCTTATGTTTTTTATGAACTCAAATCAGAAATGGAAAAAGATCCGGTTCTTGCTGAACGTTTCAAGTTGATTAGTTTAAGCTTTGATCCAGATAATGATACACCAGATAAAATGAAATTATATGCTAATAATTTTAAATATGCTGGAAATACAGGTGAATGGCAGTTTTTAACGACAGCTTCTCAGGAACATTTAAAACCAATATTAAAAGACTACAATCAGTCAATACAACAGCAAATAGTGGATGGTAAAACAACCAATAAGATTAACCACATTTTACGTGTTTTTCTTATTGATCCGAAACAGCAAATACGTAATATTTATAGTGTTTCTTTTTTACATGCAGATGCTGTTCTAAATGATTTAAAAACTCTAATAGTTCATGAAAAAAATTCACAATCAAGAATTGGCTTAGAGCAAAAAACAACCACGAAAACAAATTTATCATCAAATGATTCAAAAATTTTAGGCTCTTATGAAGGCAAGCCTGCTGATTTGATGTCTATAGTCAATACTCAACAATTAGGTCTACCTGTTGTAAAAATCCCAGAGTCAAATCCAATCACCTTTGAGAAAGTTAATTTAGGTCGAAAATTATTTTTTGAGCGCCGTTTATCATTTAATAACACGGTTTCATGCGCCATTTGCCATGTCCCTCAACAAGGTTTTAGTAGTAATGAAATGGCCACGGCTGTCGGTGTAGAAGGGCGTTCTGTCAGACGAAACAGTCCAACTTTGTATAATGTGGCCTACAATCAAATTCTATTTCATGATGGTCGAGAAGAAACTCTTGAACAGCAAATATGGGGACCTTTGCTTGCAAAAAATGAAATGGGAAATGTTTCCATTGGTGCTGTATTAAGCAATATTCGTAGTATTCCTGAATATGAAAAAGAATTTCAGTCTGTATTTAAAGGCAAAGGTTTAACAATGGAAACATTAGGAATGGCTTTGGCTTCCTACCAACGAACCTTAATTTCTGGAAATTCAGCGTTTGATCAATGGTTTTATGGTCAGAAAAAAGGTGCCATATCATCTGAGGCTCAACGAGGATTTAAATTATTTACTGGAAAAGCAGGTTGTACATCTTGTCATCGTATTGAAAAAGATTATGCGCTCTTTACGGATAATCAATTACATAATACGGGACATGGATATGCTAAATCGATGGGAATACGGCCATTGACTAAACGAATTTTATTGGCACCAGGCATTTATCAAAATGTAGACTTCGATATTATTCAATCGGTTTCTGAAAAAGCACCAGCTGATCTTGGTCTTTATGAAATCACCCAAAATCCATATGATCGTTGGAAATATAAAACCCCTACTTTAAGAAATGTGGCACTAACTGCTCCTTATTTTCATGATGGTTCAGTGGGTAGTTTAAAAGAAGTAGTTCGTTTTTATAATCGTGGTGGTGTGATGAATGAAACCCTTGATTCCAGGATATCGTTATTGAGTTTAAGTGAAGATGAAGAAGATGAATTAGTGGCCTTTATGGAGACCTTAACGGGTCATAACACTGATATATTAATATCAGATGCCTATGCAGCTGCTGCTGAAAATCTATCAAATAACAACTCTGTTAAAAACTCTACTGATAATAAGTTAAATAAAACCCAACAGTCTGATGTGAGGTTAAAACAATGAAATTAATTTTCATTCTTTTATCAATAATTATCGGCAGTAGTTTAAGTATTAGTTATGCTGATTATGTAAATTCTAATGCGAATTTATCAGTTCCTGGTGATGATAAACGTGGTTATGAGTCAACAGATTATGTCACCAATGCAAAAGCCGTTGAAATGCGCAAAGGGAAGGAAACTGACCTGGTTTCGTTTGTTAATAATACCCCCTTAGGTTTACCGAAAATTTCAGAACAAATTCATAATTCTATTAATCAGGCTAAAGTATCATTAGGACGAAAGTTATTTTTTGATCGTCGATTGTCATTTAATGATACTTTTTCCTGTGCCATGTGTCATATTCCGGAGCAGGGTTTTTCAAATAATGAAATTGCTACTTCTGTTGGAGTTGAGGGCCGTAGTGGACGTCGTAATACACCGACTATATATAATATTGTGTACTCAACTTCACTCTTTCATGATGGTCGTGAAGAAAAACTGGAGCAACAAGTTTGGGGGCCATTATTAGCTAAAAATGAAATGGGGAATGCATCTATTGGAAGGGTTTTAGCCAAGATACGTGCAATTCCTGATTATGAAGGCCTATTTGAAGAGGTATTTGATGGGCAAGGCGTAACTATGACAACCATTGGAATGGCCTTAGCTGCTTATCAAAGGACCTTGGTGTCAGGTAACTCAGATTTTGATCGTTGGTACTATGGAAATCAAAAAACGGCTTTATCTGATAAAGCAATTAAAGGCTTTAAATTATTTACGGGTAAAGCAGGCTGTGTTAATTGTCATAAAGTAGATAAAGAACATGCTTTATTTATGGATAATCAATTACATAATACGGGACATGGATATAAACAATCCATGCAAAAGCGTTCAGATAAAGGTCGGATACAAGTCGCTCCTGGAATATTTAGAGATATTAATATGGGGTTTATAGAGCAAGTCAGTGCACCGCAACCTGCTGATTTAGGTCTCTATGAAGTTACACAAAATCCGGATGATCGTTGGAAGTACAGAACACCTTCATTACGTAATATCACACTTTCAGCTCCATATTTTCATGATGGCGCATTTCAAAATTTAAAGGAAGTGGTTGAGTTTTATAATCAGGGTGGTGTGAGTAATCTCAACCTTGATCCTTTGATTAAACCTCTTGGTTTAACCGATGAAGAAATGAATGATTTGGTGACTTTTATGCAGGCATTGACAGGAGACAATGTGAATAAAATTATTTTGGACTCATTTGCCGCACCCATTGGTGATATTAGTTCGGATGATCCTAATTGGGTTCGTGGTACTAACGTAGAGGTAAGATAGATGAAACAAATTATTATTGTGCTATTATTCTTATGCATTCAGGGAACTTATGCTTCTGTTCCTGATGTGCAAAAAAAATCAGTAGGGGGGGACTTTCAGCTGACGGATCAAAATAATCAAGCCTTTGATTTGAAGCAACTACGTGGCAAAGTGGTTATGATTTTTTTTGGTTATACCTCATGTCCTGAAGTATGTCCTACTGAATTATCAAAGATGGTATCAACCTTAAAAGAATTAGGTGAGGATTCTAATCAAGTTCAAGCCGTGTTTATCAGTGTTGATCCAGAGCGTGATTCAGTTAGTAAAATAAATGAATATTTAAATGCCTTTCAGTCCAATTTAATTGGTTTAACAGGTACTAAGAATGAAATTGATCAAGTGACAAAGCAATATCAGGTTTCTTATAAAGCAATGAAAATGATGGGAGAAGATTATCATGTTCAGCATAATGCTGATATTTTTGTCCTTAATACTAAAGGTGAATTATCAACAATTGTGCCATATGGAATGCCTTATAATCATGTCACGAAAGTCGTTAAATCAGTATTAAAACAAAAAATTAATTAGTAAAACCTGGGTAGAGTAATGAGTGGGGATTTGATAGAGAGCCAACAAACTGCAGCATTTACTAATGATGATCAAGAACAAACACTTAATGCTGATTTTTCTGTTGTCGCTTTTGTTTCAACTGAGCAACAAAATTGGCAATCTTCACCCATGCCTGGTGTTTGGCGTAAACGTCTGGAACTAATTGGTAAAGAATTACCACAATTAACCACTTTGGTGAGGTTTGAGCCTGATAGTTACTTTGAAGCTCATGAGCATGATGGGGGAGAAGAGTTTTTGGTTTTAGAGGGTGTTTTTTCTGATATCAGTGGTGATTATGGAAAAGGCTTTTATGTCCGAAATCCACCGGGTAGCAGACACCGTCCTTATACGAAACAGGGATGTACCATTTTAGTTAAACTTCGTCAGTTTCTAAAAAATGATATGTTTCAATTTTCTGTTGATACCAATACCAGTAACTGGAGTGCAACATCTTTTAATGGCATTAAACAGCTTTTATTGCATGACTATGAAGATGAACAAGTGATGATGTATCGTTTTGATTCTCAGAGTGAGCCCCTAAGTCTTACTTTTCAAAAAATTGTTGAAGTGATGGTTGTGGAAGGAGATTTACAACAATCTGATAACTCTTTAGTTACGGGTGATTGGATTCGCTTTCCTAAAGAATTTGACATAAGCTTGAAAGCTGAAAATCAGGCATTAATCTGGGTAAAAATAAGAGGCTAGTATTCTGTCTAGCTGTTTTCTTTAAGGATGGAGGAATTATAAAGCAGTTTTTTTATGATCTGTTGTCTATTTATTGACAAGAATGAACATTCATTCTATTATTGTGCTATGTGAAATTAATTTAAAAAACCAAATATAAAAACACCTAATTTTATAAGTGTTTAGGCCTAACAATAGGAAAAAAATATGAAAGCAAAAGCTGCTGTCGCTTGGGCACCCAAGCAACCATTATCCATTGAAGAAATTGATGTTGAAGGTCCAAGAGAAGGTGAAGTTTTATTAAAAGTTCATGCCTCTGGTGTCTGCCATACTGATGCATTTACTCTATCTGGTGATGATCCTGAGGGTGCATTCCCATGTGTACTCGGTCATGAAGGAGGGTGCGAAGTTGTTGAATTAGGCGCTGGTGTAAAATCATTAGAAGTGGGTGATCATGTAATCCCTTTATACATTCCTGAATGTGGCCATTGTGAGCATTGTGAATCCACAAAAAGTAATTTGTGTCAAACCATAGCGCCAACACTCTGGACTGGTTATATGCCAGATAATACCAGACGCTTTTCAAAAAATGGCAAGTCAATATATCACTATATGGGTTGCTCTACATTTTCAGAATATACCGTAGTACCAGAAATTGCTTTGGCAAAAGTGAACAAAGCTGCACCTCTGGATAAAATATGTTTATTAGGTTGTGGTGTAACGACTGGAATTGGTGCTGTCTTAAATACTGCCAAAGTAGAGCCTGGTTCAACGGTTGCAGTTTTTGGTATGGGCGGTATTGGATTATCATGTATCCAAGGTGCTGTTATGGCAAAGGCCAGCCGAATTATAGCGATTGATATTAACCCAGATAAGTTTGAAATGGCTAAAGCGTTGGGTGCAACTGATTTTATTAATCCAAATACATTACCTGGAACGGTGACAGAAGCTATTGTAGAAATGACTAAAGGTGGTGTTGATTACTCCTTTGAGTGTATCGGTAATGTTCATGTCATGCGTGAAGCTTTGGAATGCTGTCATAATGGTTGGGGTGTTTCAACCATTATTGGTGTTGCAGGTGCAGGTCAGGAAATCAGTACACGCCCATTTCAGCTAGTCACGGGGCGTACCTGGAAAGGTAGTGCTTTTGGTGGTGTTAAAGGGCGTACAGAACTTCCTGGTTATGTGGAACGCTATATGAATGGTGAAATTGAGCTGGATTCAATGGTAACGCATACTATGCCATTGGAAGACATTAATCGTGCATTTGAGCTTATGCATAATGGTGAAAGTATTCGCTCTGTCATTAAATTTTAATTCACTCTGGTATTCTTTAATGAAAAAAATTGAAAGTATTAAAGAGTTCGGTGGTTGGCTTAATCGCTATGAACATCAATCAGAAAGCTGTCATTGTATGATGACTTTTTCGGTTTATCTGCCACCTCAGGCAGAAACTGAAAATGTACCTGCCGTTTATTGGTTATCTGGACTGACGTGTACCGATGATAATGTAAGAACCAAGGCGGGTGCACAACGTTATGCTGCGGAATTGGGCTTGGCTTTAATTATGCCTGATACTTCTCCACGAGGAGATGATGTGGCTGATGATACAGAACGATATGACCTGGGTAAAGGGGCAGGGTTTTATGTCAATGCCACGCAATCACCCTGGTCAGATCATTATCATATGTATGATTATATAACTCAGGAACTTCCTGAATTAGTTGAATCAGAGTTTCCGGTTGTTAAAGGCATACGCTCAATTACTGGACACTCTATGGGTGGACATGGGGCATTGATTTGTGCTTTGAAAAACTCTGGGATGTATCGTTCAGTTTCTGCATTTGCACCCATTTGTAATCCAATGCATTGTGGTTGGGGACAGGGTTGTTTTTCTAATTATCTGGGGAGTGATACCGATAGTTGGAAACTCTATGATGCAACTGAGCTTGTAAAAGCTGGAGCAAAACCGATTCCTATGTTGATTGACCATGGAACAGGTGATGAGTTTTTAGCAGAACAACTTTTTCCACAGCATTTACAAAAGGCCTGTGATGAAGCGAGTTTTCCGATTAGCATACGAATGCAAGAGGACTATGACCACAGTTATCACTTTATAGCCACGTTTATTGGGGAACATTTACAGTTTCATAGTGCTCATTTAAAGGAATAGCCCCCATTACCTTAATCTATGCAAGTAAACGGTTAAATCTATCCTCCTTGACCGTTTGTTTGTATAGCTTTTTTTCTGAATTATGATATCGTTTTAAAAACTGCTCAAAACTCATCATGTCTTTTTTCTCCAAATCTGTTTGTTTCTGAATACTTTCCTGGCTTAGTTTTCTATAGATGTTAAATTGCTCTTTGCTTAATCTTTTATTTAAAAAGTAGTCTCTATGTTGATGTGATTTATTCAAATTAAACTCGATGAAACTTTCTTTATTATGATGCATGTCAGATAAAATATTAGCAGAAGGCGTTAATTCAGAATCATTAATCATTTCATGATGTTTAGTCACAGTTTTAGTGTAGCGAGATGAACCATGAGCTTGGTCCAGTTTTTCTGCCACTGGGTACAAATGATCAAAAAGAGTATGTGCACGATCAGTCATGGTGACAGTTTGTCCCCACTCCTGTAATTGGAGTCCTGGTTTACGCCCCTGATGGGCAACCAGAGATTGATTATAATTGATGTTTTGAATATCAAAGGGAGTGAGTAGTGGACTACTTTGAAATAAACAATAACTCATAAATACTTCGATGAAGTTTAATTGTTCCTGACTGATTCCTAGTGGATTATAAGGGTTGATATCAATGGAGCGGAGTTCAATGTATTCAATTCCCCTCATATTTAAAGCATCTATTGGTTTTTCTAATTCTTGTAAAATTTGTTTTGGGCGTACAGTACTATAATGTTCATTTTCAATTTGTAAAATATTATTATTAAGCTGTTGATAGACACCGTGTTTTATCAGTCCTATTTTTTCATACTCAGGGCAGTGTTGATTGATGGCATGGTGCATACTCCTGAGATAATTATTGAGGCTATTATAACTAATCCGTAAGCCTGAATTTCCCTCACGGCTGTTGGTATAACCGATATCACCCATGCGCAATGATGTGGCATAAGGTTCATAAAACGTTTTTTTGTCAAATGGAAGCAAATTAGTAGGTACACCTTTGACAAAACTTTTACAAATAGCGGGTGAGGCTCCCATTAGATAAATAATTAACCATCCATAGCGTTGAATATTCCGAATCATTCCCATGTATGATTCATTTTTAAATGTGTGCAAAGGCTGTTTACACTGGTTTAGATGGTAAAGTTGTTGCCATAAGGATGATGAAAAAGAAAAATTGAAGTGTACCCCGGCAATAACCTGCATTGATTTACCATAACGATGTCCCAGACCTGTGCGATAAAGAGTTTTCATTTTTCCAATATTAGAATGCCCATAATAAGCAATATTAATGTCCTGTTCGCTTTCTAAAGTGCAGGGCATGCTGGCACTCCAAAGATATTCATTGTTTAAGTGTTGATGTACAAAGCTTTCAGTTATATTTAGAAAATCTAGTGCTTCTGAACTGCTATGAGATGGAGGAGTGATGAATTCCAATAATGCCTCAGCATAATCTGTAGTAATAAAAGGATGTGTGAGAGGGGCTCCCAGTGCTGCAGGGTGTGAGGTTCTTGATAGTCTGCCATTTTCTGTAATACGAAGACTTTCTTTTTCCAGACCAATTTTTAAACTTGATAAAGTTTGTTTGTCCAGGGCATGTAAAGTGTTTTTAATACTGGGCATAAGTTTCCCCAAAATAATCATTAATTAAATAATAATAGAATGAATGTTCATTCCTGTCAATAATATAAAATTAACTCACTGTAAGAAATAAAATTATTTCAATTTATATTGACAGAAATGAATGTTCATTCTATATTTATTGATAATTATCTCATATCAATTATTGAATGACTTGAGGCACTCATTAATGTCGTTCAATTACTGTCAGGAAGTTGTTTATGTTCAAATTAGATACTGATGAACTGAATAAAGAGTCAAATCAAAATCAAGAGAATAATCAGATAAAACAAATTATTGAAATGTCTATGAAAGCATTCAATGGACAGCCAGTGGTATTACTACCCATTTTGCATGAGCTACAGAATACAATGGGCTATATTTCAGAAACAGTAATTACTCTTCTTGCTGAGGCATTAAATCTTTCACGTGCAGATGTTTATGGAGTTGTTAGTTTTTATCATGATTTTCGACATACAACACCTGGTAAGTATATCGTTCATCTTTGTCGAGCTGAATCCTGCCAGGCAATGGGGATGAATGTACTGGAACAATTTACTAAACAAACTTTAGATATTGATTATCATCAGACAACTGAAGATGGGATGTTTAGTTTAGAACCTGTTTATTGTCTCGGTAATTGTGCATGCTCACCCTCCGTGAAAATTTCTAATCAAGTTTATAGTGATATGAATCCACATAAAATGAAACAACTATTGGATAGTTTGCGTGTTAAAACGAATAGGGTAGATGTTTTATGAGTATATCTATTTATATTCCTCGTGACACCACAGCTAACGCCAGAGGTGCAGATGATATTGCATTACTAATAGAACAGTCAGCTGAACGATTTGATTTAAACATTAAAGTGATAAGAAATAGCTCTCGTGGACTTTACTGGTTAGAACCTTTAGTGGAAGTTGATACTGAAGCGGGCCGTATTGCTTTTGGACCAGTCACAGAAAAAGATGTTTCTGAACTTTTTGAACAACAGTTTTATATGGGACAGATAAGCCATAAACTCTGTCTGGGTTTAACTGAGGAAATTCCTTTTTTAAAAAAACAACAACGACTGACTTTTGCGCGTGCAGGAATTACAGAGCCTTTAAATCTGGATGATTATCTGTCACATGATGGTTTTAAAGGTTTGAAAAAGGCTTTATCCATGAATTGTCAAACAATTGTTGATGAAGTTAAGGGTTCAGGATTGAGAGGAAGAGGAGGAGCCGCCTTTCCTACAGGCATAAAATGGCAAACTGTTCTGGATAGTAGCGCAGAACAAAAATACGTGGTTTGTAATGCTGATGAAGGTGATTCGGGAACATTTTCTGATCGAATGATATTAGAAGGCGATCCCTTCGTATTGATTGAAGGCATGTGTATTGCTGGCATTGCGGTAGGTGCAACTCAGGGATATATTTATATCCGATCTGAATATCCACTAGCCTGTGATATTTTTACACAGGCAATACAGACAGCACGTCAGGCGGGTTATCTTGGAAGCTCAATTTGTGGTACATCACATTCTTTTGATATCCATGTTCGTGTAGGAGCTGGTGCTTATATTTGTGGTGAAGAAACCTCACTATTAGAAAGTCTTGAAGGTAAACGTGGTATGGTAAGAGTTAAACCTCCTTTACCCGCATTATCTGGTCTATTCGGTGAACCAACTGTTGTTAATAATGTGATCTCTTTGGCTTCTGTTCCAGTGATTCTTGATAAAGGTGCAGATTATTATGAGCATTATGGTCAAGGGCGATCTCGTGGCACATTACCCTTTCAATTAGCAGGAAATATTAAACAAAGTGGTCTGGTTGAATTGTCTTTTGGACACACCTTGCGTGAACTTCTTGAAATCTTTGGTCAAGGGACTCGAACGGGTAAAGCCATTCGTGCAGTCCAGGTCGGTGGTCCATTGGGTGCCTACTTACCTGAGTCGCTCTGGGATTTGCCACTAGATTATGAATTATTTTCTGAGGCTGGAGCTGTGCTAGGACATGGTGGAATTGTTGTTTTTGATGATTCTATAAATATGACTGAAATGGCACGTTATGCAATGGAATTTTGTGCACTTGAATCATGTGGTAAATGTACGCCTTGCCGAATTGGTTCAGTTCGAGGAGTTGAACTGATTGATAAACTCCTGGATTCAGAACAACAGGATGAGCGTGAAGAACATTTAAATTTACTGGATGAATTGTGTGACACAATGGAAGAAGGTTCACTCTGTGCAATGGGAGGAATGACACCATTTCCTGTTAGAAGTATTTTTAAATATTTTGCACAGGATTTGGATAAGTCTTAGAGAGACTCTAGCGGACAAAATGAACACCATCAATTTTTATAACAAACTTTTTTTATGAAAAGCTTTTGTAAAAAATAAGGAGTATACAAGACAAATGAATTGTAATATTCAAGATAATCCTATTCACGATTTAGGTACACCTGAAACAAAAAGTAATAAGATGATAAGGCTTATGATTGATGGAACTGAAGTCTCCGTAAGAGTGGGGGCTTCAGTGATGCGTGCTGCTGCTGAGAACGGTATAAATATTCCAAAGCTTTGTGCAACAGATAGCCTGGAAGCATTTGGGTCGTGTCGTCTCTGTGTTGTTAATATTGAAGGATGTCGAGGCTCACCAGCATCCTGTACAACACCAGTAGAAGAAGGGATGGTGGTTTGGACACAAAACTCCAAATTGTCTCAATTACGACGCAATATTATGGAACTGTATATTTCAGATCATCCTCTTGATTGTTTAACCTGTCCAAGTAATGGTCGTTGTGAGCTACAGGATATGGCTGGAATGGTAGGGCTAAGAGAAGTTCGATATGGTATGGAGGGTGATAATCACCTGGATGCTAAAACTGATCAATCTAATCCGTATTTTAGCTTTGAACCTGATAAGTGTATTGTATGCTCACGTTGTATCAGAGCCTGTAATGAAATACAGGGCACCTTTGCCCTTACTATGGAGAATCGAGGTTTTAATTCGAAGGTTGTACCAGGACAAAAGCAAAGCTTTATGGATTCAGAATGTGTTTCCTGTGGTTCTTGTGTCCAGGCATGTCCAACCTCTGCTTTAATGGAAAACAGTATTATTAAAAATGGTCAACCTGAACACAGAATAACCACGACCTGTGCGTATTGTGGAGTAGGCTGCAGTTTTGATGCTGAAATGCAAGGTAATCAGGTTATCCGTATGGTGCCTAATAAAGACGGGCAGGCAAACCATGGCCATGCCTGTGTCAAAGGTCGGTTTGCATTCAGTTATGTTACACATCAGGATCGTATTACAGAACCCATGATACGAAATAGTATTGAAGACCCATGGAAAAAAGTAAGTTGGAATGAGGCCACTCAATTTGCGGCTAAGCGTTTAAAAAAGATACAGGCAGACTTTGGTTCAGAAAGTATTGGTGGAATCACCTCATCTCGATGTACTAATGAAGAAACTTATTTAGTGCAAAAACTGGTTCGTGCTGCATTTGGAAATAACAATGTGGATACCTGTGCTCGTGTTTGTCATTCACCGACAGGATACGGTTTAAAAACAACCATCCGTGAGTCTGCAGGCACACAAACTTTTGATTCAGTGCTTGACTCAGATGTCATTATGGTTATTGGTGCTAATCCAACGGATGCACATCCAGTTTTTGGTTCTATGCTAAAAAAACGATTACGTCAGGGAGCAGAACTCATTGTTGTTGATCCTAGAGAAATTGATCTGGTCAAAAGTCCACATATTAAAGCAGCACATCATTTGAAATTGCAGCCCGGTACCAATGTTGCTTTTATAAATGCTATGGCACATGTTATTGTGACAGAAGGCCTAGAAAATACTGACTTTATTTCCCAACGTTGTGAATCTGAAGCTTATCAACAGTGGCATGAGTTTATCTGTGATGTACGCCATGCACCTGAGAAAACTGAAGTCATTACGGGCATTTCAGCAGAATCTCTACGTTCTGCTGCACGCTTGTATGCATCATCTGGAAATGCTGCTATTTATTATGGTTTAGGCGTAACAGAACATAGTCAAGGCTCTAGTATGGTGATGGGAATTGCTAATTTGGCTATGGTTACTGGAAATATTGGTCGTTCAGGAGTGGGCGTTAATCCACTACGAGGTCAGAATAATGTTCAGGGCTCATGTGATATGGGCTCTTTCCCACATGAGTTACCCGGATATCAGCATATTTCCAATGAAAAAGCTCGTCAACAATTTGAGAATGAATGGCAGGTTAAGTTAGATACTGAACCAGGTTTACGTATTCCAAATATGTTTGAAGCGGCTATTCATGGTGATTTTAAAGGCTTATATTGTCAAGGTGAAGACATTGCACAATCCGATCCTAATACACAACATGTTGAAGCAGCTCTTCGTTCTCTGGAGTGTTTGATTGTTCAGGATCTTTTTTTGAATGAAACCGCTAAGTATGCTCATGTGTTTCTTCCGGGGTCTTCATTTCTGGAAAAAAATGGGACGTTTACCAATGCTGAACGTCGTATTTCACGAGTTCGAAAGGTGATGCCTGCAATGGCAGGTAAAGAAGATTGGCAAGCAACCATTGCATTATCTCAAGCCATGGGATATTCAATGGATTATGAACATCCATCAGAAATTATGGATGAAATTGCACGTTTGACTCCCTCATTTCATGGCGTCAGTTATGAACATCTTGATGCATTAGGTTCTATTCAATGGCCCTGTAATGAACAAGCTCCTGAAGGAACTCCGATTATGCATATTAAAGATTTTGTTGGTCAAAAAGGCCACTTTGCCATCACTGAATTTATTCCTACTGAAGAGCGAGTTAATCGTCATTTTCCACTGATATTAACAACGGGTCGCATTCTTAGCCAATACAATGTGGGGGCACAAACCCGTCGAACTGACAATATTCAATGGCATGAGGAAGATGTGTTGGAAATTCATCCTCATGATGCACAAGAATATGGGATTAAAACAGGTGATCTTACCAGTATAGAAAGTCGAACTGGTGAAACTGTGCTTACTGCACTTATCAGTGAACGGATGCAGGCTGGTGTTGTTTATACCACATTTCATCATCCTCTTAGTGGTGCAAATGTTGTGACAACTGATAATTCAGATTGGGCCACCAACTGCCCTGAATATAAGGTAACAGCAGTTAAGGTCAAACCAGTGACACGACCTTCTAATTGGCAAGAGTTCAATAAGGGGTTTCATGAGCAACAAGTATCTTATTTAAAACAATCAAGCTCATCATTAGAAAATGATAAGGAGTAAGCATAATGCCTGAAAATCAAATGAATTATCATTATGAGAGCTTAGAATGTTCTGATGAAATAATTTCAGAGTATTCATCAGATTGTTATGAATCCTTAGAAGTTGAAAAATGGATGGAAGATGAGCCTGTGATGAGTGAAGATAAAGTTGCACAGGAGTTACCTATTGCACTGGTTTATAATGGAATCTCTCATGTGGTTATGATGGGCACTCCTTGTGATCTTGAAGCGCTGGCTCTTGGGTTTAGCTTAAGCGAAGGGATTATTGATACCCTTGAGCAATTTTATGGTATTGAGATTGAGGTAAAATCTGAGGGGATTGAATTAAATATTGAAATCAGTACTGAAAAATTTGTACAACTTAAGTATTGGAGACGAAACCAAACTGGACGTACTGGATGTGGTTTATGTGGAGCAGAATCATTAAAACAGGCAATACGGGCAGTACCCAAA
>JAPHSW010000183.1 GCA_026196615.1 Gammaproteobacteria bacterium
ATTGTTGAAAATAAATATAATAGGTCTGTCTACATTGTTTTTATTGATACATTATGTAGAAAGCACACAATTTTTGAGCAAAAAAGCAGACAACCCCTTTTAGGTAAAGAAAGTTTAGGTAAAGAAAGCATGGTAGAAAATTCAATTACCACTGAAACTGATATTGAGTTAAAACGTCTGGACGAAAGTGTTGATGTTTTACTTGGAACCATCAATGAACTAAAACAAGAAAATGTTCAGTTACGCTCACAACAAGAATTCTTACAAGTAGAGCGTTCCAGACTCATGGAAAAAACTGAAACAGCACGAACACGAGTTGAAGCTATCATCAATCGTTTAAAGGCAATGGAGGCTAACGGATGAAAGACGAAACAGTACCCGTTACAGTCAAAATTCTTGAAAAAGACTATCGCATTGCCTGTGCTCCAAATCATAAGGACAGTCTGGAAGACTCTGCTGCACTCTTAAACGACAAAATGCTGGAAATTCGAACTTCAGGAAAAGTTATTGGAAGTGATCGAATTGCTGTTATGGCAGCATTAAATCTAGCTCATGATTTATTACAGCAACAACAGCAAACCGCCAGTGATTGCCAGCTCAAACAACACTTACGCGAGCTACGAGAAAAAATTGATTGTGCAGTGAATGAAAGCAAACAAATGGAGCTTTCATAGAACTCAAAAAGTTCACCAATCACTATTTCAAAGCAGTTCAGTTTTGTCCTAACTGTAAGAGATGTTATAATTAATTTGTGTGGAAGTTCTGTTTGAACACGTTAGCTAACTGGGTACTTCTTGAGCCGTAATCTTTTACCCCGGAGATACGCTCCTGGTAATGTGTGCATGCCTGTCCTTTACTTATGTAAAGAGAGCAGAAAGCCTAATTTGTTAGTCATATCTCCACTTGAACCGATAGGTTCAAGAGCGAAAGTTAACAACGGTCTATATGGTTCTTCCACCATTTCATTTTAAGCAACAAGAAATATTCTCTTAGGTATAGATAATTATTCTGGCCATTAATCATTAACGCTCAATCAACTCCTACAACAGTTTCAACACTAGCACTCCGTAAAAGTTTACGTGAAAAACGTCGATGTCTATCATTGATGGAACAACGCCAACATGCCAGAATAATTACCCAGAAAATTATTCACTCCTCACTGTACAAACATTCTCAACATATTGCCTTATATTTATCCGGTGATGGAGAAGTTAACCTTGCCCATTTGATAAAGCAATTACACATCCATGCAAAAAAATGCTATTTACCTGTTATTATTTCCCAACAACAAGGTATTATCGCTTTTGCCCCCTATGAAATGGGCACTCATTTGAAGAAAAATTGTTTTGGTATTCTTGAACCCGTATTTCAGAAAAAAAATCTAAAAATAGCCAAGCAACTGGATTTGGTACTGACACCACTGGTGGGATTTGATGAACAGGGAAACAGGATAGGTATGGGAGGCGGCTTTTACGATAGAGCACTACAACACTTAAATACTGTCAATCAAACAAACACATTAAGACCTAAACAACGCCCATTGAAACCTAAAGTTTTGGGTATTGCTCATGAATTACAAAAAGTGCCACAACTACAAGCACAAAATTGGGATATCAGACTTAATGCCATTGTTACAGAAAAACGATTAACTTATTTTCATGGAGTAGAGTAATCGCATAAACTTCATATAGTTATGCGATTAATTAAAACGATAGGACTTATAAACCGAAAGAAGCAAACCCGCTGACGAGCACACCAATAAAAACAAAATAGGTTAAAACAAGAATAGGGTCAGCTCTAAAGCTTCCCTTTCTACGTAACAAAGGCTTACGAGATAAACGCTTACTACCAAGGCGACACAAACCAAAAGAATTACTGGAACTAAAACTACTCACCTGAAACCCCTCTAAAATTCTCAAACTTTTTTATTATATAATAGGGATACACCTATATCTTATGGGGTATATTGCCTATTAATAATGGGGAATGCAAGAGCTTTCCTACAAATTTGTGAATTATATCAAAAATTCTTTATAAGCCAGGTTTTCTGTCTCATCCCAATAGTTGTAACCCAGCTCATCCAGGAACTGGTGAAATGCATCTATGTCACTTTCAGGTACTTGTATTCCAGCAAGCACTCGGCCAAATGCAGCACCATGATTTCGATAGTGAAACAAACTGATATTCCAGTTCTGCCCCATCCCCCGAAGAAAACGCAACAATGCACCAGGTCGCTCAGGGAATTCAAAGCGATAGAGATGCTCATTTTTCAAGTCAGGAGCATGTCCTCCAACCATATGTCGTAAATGCAATTTAGCAATTTCGTTATCACTAAAGTCAATGACTGGATAACCTTTAGCGGTTAGTGCATCAAATAAAATTTCTTTTTCTTCTTCAGCATTACTTGTTTTAACACCCACAAAAACACGAGCTAACTCATCATGTGAGTATCGATAATTAAATTCAGTGATACCTCGAGTACCTACAATTTTGCAAAACTTTAGAAAGCTACCAGGTTGCTCATCGATGGTAGCAGAAAAAAGGACTTCACGATGTTCTCCTAATTCAGCACGCTCAGCCACATGACGTAAACGATCAAAGTTAATATTGGCACCACTATTAATCGCAACAAAATGTTCATTCCTGACATCGTTGTCTTTAATGTATTTTTTTAACCCTGCAACAGCTAATGCACCTGCGGGTTCAGTCACAGTCCGAGTATCATCAAAGATATCTTTTATCGCTGCACATATCTCATCTGCAGAAACAAGAATAACATCATCAACACATTTCTGTGCAACTCGGAAAGTTTCTTCTCCGACTTGTTTGACGGCAACACCATCAGCAAAAATACCTACCTGATCTAAAATAACACGCTCACCTGCTTTTAACGCGTCATGCAATGATGCAGCATCATCTGGCTCAACACCAATAACTTTAACATCAGGATAAAGATATTTAACATAAGCAGAAATACCGGCAATCAAACCTCCACCACCAACAGGAATGAAAATTGCGGCAGGTTCGTGCTCACATTGCTGCATGATTTCCATAGCAATTGTACCCTGTCCGGCAATCACATCAGGATCATCATAAGGATGAATAAAGGTTAAACCTCTTACTTCTTCCAAATTTTTAGCATGTTGATACGCTTCATCATAACTATTTCCATAAAGATCGACTTCACCACCCAGGCGTCTCACAGCAGTCACCTTAATATCAGGTGTTGTTTTAGGCATAACAATTAATGCTTTAACCCCAATTTTACTGGCAGACAAAGCAACACCCTGAGCATGATTCCCAGCAGATGCGGCAATAACCCCTTTGTTTTTTTCTTCTTCAGTCAGCTGTACCATTTTGTTATAGGCACCGCGAATTTTAAAAGAGAATACAGGTTGTAAATCTTCTCTTTTTAACTGAATATGATTACCTGTGCGTATTGATAAATTGACCGCATAATCCAACGGCACTTTTTCAACAATATCGTAAACACGAGCTTTGAGTATTTTCTTTACATAACTTTCTAACATAGCCGCTAAGTTACCAATATTTTTAAATATTGTCTAATGAAATATTGATGATATAGCCTGTATGCATCATGCTTCTAACATCTCTGGCGCTTTAGGTTAAAATCAAGGATAATGTCGCACAAAAATAGAGCAAAGAAATGAAATCACTTGTTTTAAGTGATAATAAGTTAAGTGACACAGCAGGAGAAATAAATGAATCAAGATGAAATGAAACAGGCAGTCGCAAGGGCGGCAATCGAACATGTTGTACCCGATACAATTATTGGTGTGGGCACAGGCTCTACAGCCAATTTTTTTATTGATGAACTGGCAAAAATAAAACATCAGATTAATGGTGCGGTCGCTAGCTCTGAAGCAACAGCAGAACGATTAAAAGGTCATGGTATTGAAGTCTTTGATTTAAACTCTGTCAGTGAGATGTCTGTCTATATTGATGGTGCAGATGAAACCAATAAAGCTTTTCACCTGATCAAAGGTGGTGGTGGTGCACTAACCCGTGAAAAAATTGTTGCTGCAGTGGCCGACAAGTTTGTTTGTATTGTCGATGAAACAAAGCTCGTCAGCTACATGGGTAAGTTTCCACTACCTGTTGAAGTAATACCAATGGCACGCAGTTATGTTGCACGTGAAATTGTGAAACTCGGTGGAGAGCCAGTTCTTCGTGAAGGGTTTACCACAGATAATGGTAATGTCATTTTGGATATACATGGTATGGAAATCATGGAGCCAGTGAAACTTGAAGAGCAGTTAAATGCAATTGTCGGAGTTGTAACTAATGGTTTATTTGCACAACGCCCTGCTGATGTGCTTCTTGTTGGAACACCAAATGGTGTAAAAGAAGGATTTTAAACGAGCTCATTAGTAGAAATTGAGCAATACCTGTACCTGAAATACTCAGTTATTGCTCATTCCTTTCTCCATGAGACACTCCCACCAAATCAATTTCCAATTTACCCAATGGCGCATCCATAGCTAATCGAAGCGGAACTTTTTTTTCATCATTACTTAACCAGACATAGTAAAAATTATCTTTTTTCTCATCCGTCTGAATTTTATATTTCGTTCCCTCGTGAATTTTACCATTCACAGACAGCTCCTCCAGAGCCATTTTTTTTACATGATAGAGACGAATATCATCAGAAACCACAACAGCAATTTCTTTTTCCTTATTAAAGTCCGACTTAAAACCAGACTGTAAACCAGACTGTAAACCAGAGTTAATCTCTGACGTTGAAGCAAAATCTGTTGCTCGAAGAGTATAAATTAAAGACAGCGGATCAAGAATTTGAGAGCGTTCAATTTTGTCTCCTGACTCTTTATGAATTAAATAAGTTTTTTGATCAGCAAGCAGGGGATAATCACCAAGAAAATCTGGCACGGGTTCCTTTCCATCTTCTTCCCATACCTCTCTGGCATCCATTCCCAGGAAGCCAGAATTTTCTAACTCTTTTTCACGTTTCTTAAACAGTTGAGTTTCTTTATTTTCCCAATCAAGCCATAAAAAGTCATGGCTTTGATTCTTTCCAAGATCTATTTCTTCCACCAACACGGTCCTTTGTAGCTCAGTATCCACTGTTGTAGTGTAAGTGTAACGAACCGGTTGGAAAACTTCAGCTTTAGTATAATATTCAGTCGTCAAGAATAACTCAAACTGATATGCATTTCGTTGCTCTGGTGTTTTCTTATCAGTTAAATAGGTCATTTTAACATCAGCCAGATCAGCCCAGATCATAGATGTTAACAAGCCTCTATAACTGAGTTTATAGTGAAGAGTTTCACCAGAGATAAAAGGAAATTTTGTTTTTAGAGGTTCTGCAAAGACACTGCAGCTGATTAGACTTTGAAAACTGAAGGTAAAAAAAAGTAAGACAGCCTTCCATTGGCTTCTTTTTTTATAATGATATTCCATACAAGATTCTATTTCTTAGTATTAATATAATAATTAGTATTGTCGATTTAAGAACTGACTTATGTATTAGAAGCCTGTGATTTTTCAGTTAATACTGAATTGGGTATCGAAGGCCATGCGGTAATAACTGAATTGACCAATGTCCCAAGAGGAATAGCAAAAAATACTCCCCAAAAACCCCATAAGCCACCAAAAAATAAAATAGCAACAATGATTGCTACAGGATGAATATTAACAACCTCTGAAAATAATAACGGTACAATAACATTGCCATCCAATGCTTGAATAATACCATAAGCAACCATTAACCATGCAAAATCTGAGGTCCAGCCCCATTGAAAAAAGGCGATCAGGGCAACAGGAATTGTAACAACAGTGGCCCCAATATAGGGTATAACGACAGACAATCCAACCATAATTGATATCAATAAAGCATATTTAAGTCCCAGGAAAGAAAAAGTAATAAAACACATTACCGAAATAATGGTAATTTCCCAAAATTTGCCTCGAATATAATTACCTATTTGTTGATCCATATCTAACCAGACTTTAGTTGATAACTGAGTATTTTTTGGGAAAAAATTCATAAACCATCCTAGAATCAGATCTTTATCTTTTAAAAAGAAAAAGACTAATAAAGGCGCTAAAATGAGATAAATCATTATAGTAATACTGCCCTGAATTGAGCTTAATGAAAAGGTCAAAACATGTTTACCCATTGAAGTCACTTCAGATTGAATAAGAGAAAATAATTCCAATACAGATTCTTCTGAAATAAAGCTGTAATTTGTTGGGAGTTGTAAAATCAGTTGACGACCTCGCTCAATGTACTTTGGGGTATCAGTAATTAAGTCAGTTATCTGTTCCCATAAAAGCGGCGTAATGACAAAGAGTGTGACCATTAGAGCCGTTAAAAAACCAACAAAGACCAGGATGACTGAAGCCATTCTGCGCTTAATCCAATGATTTAAAAGAACAACAATACCTTCTAGAAGGTAAGCAATCACAATAGCTGCAAAAACAGGCGCTAAGGTATCATTAAATGAAATAACAATAGTAAATGAGAGTATTAAAAAAACAACGAGAAAAATCACCTGAGGATCAGAAAAATGCCTCTGAAACCAGCGGTTAAAAAGATCTATCATTATTCAATCCCATTTTCTGAGTCATTTTCTAAATCTATATCTGGCTCACGTTGTTGACAAAATTCGTCATATCGCACTTTAAAAAGAATTTCTAATTCATCAATGACATCTTTCGCTTCACGGCCTTTAAGGATATGTTCAGACATTAGAGAAGCGGTTTCATTCAACATACTATTTTTTTTAAGCATTGGAAAAGTAGCTGATAATCGTTTGATTGCGGCCACAACTCTTTCTTCTTCTGGGCGGGGAATATCTACAGGCTTATCAACAACAATCAGGCGACCGTCTTGTTTGGCTTTATCCAGCAAAAATTCTGCGAATGATAGAACACTGCTCTGATCATTTTTATCCAGGTCAGAAAAAATATTCAGTAATTTTGTTTCAGTTTTGTTCATTTTAAGTAATTGCTTTTCCAACGCTTATATTAATCAATCGCACAATGCTGTCATTTTAGTCTACATTCCAGCTTTTAACCGCTGCATTATATCACCTTTTGCCTGTTTCAAGATCGAATCTCTATCAAGAGTATCTAAAATTGAGCGCACAGCTTCTTTAGCGCCACCTTCTCCCCATGATTTTCCCTGTCGAAAATATTGCTGAGCCGCTTTTCCAACAACAAGGGTACTGTAATAAGCAACAGCACCTTGAGCGGAAGCAGTAATCACAGTGGATAAACCACCTGTACCTAATTTTAATGCACTGGAAACAAAATGAATTCCCCATATGGTTCCTAGTAATAGAACCATTTGTCCGGCAATCGTTTTAATCAATTCACCAGCCTCTGTCTTAGTAAGAGGAAATCCATATAATCTCGAAAGATGTATTACTAAAGTCACATCAATAATTGCTGCAGCCATTAAATCAGCAATAGGAACAGGATTGATAGCAACAGCCACCCCTTTAGAAACACAATAGCTATGGTTCAGCTTTTCAGCAACATCCTTTCTCACAGCCATTATTCGTTCACTGACCTGATCTGATAAATCGCCTGCAAACAAACTGGCATTAATTGCAGCCAGTGTTTTTCCTTCACCTTTAACAATAGACCACAAGCAAATTTTAAGTTCATTCACATCAGGAGGAAACTCTTTACAGGTTTCAGTTTCATTACCTTGCTCATCAACCAACAAATAATATTTTTCTGTACTACGAGAAGAAGCTGAAATAATATTCTCAGCATCAACTAAACCTTTAACTCTCTGTGTCAAATTGTTCCGGAGAATTTTTTGTTCTTTTTGAGTATATCGGTCAATTTTATTTAAGACCAATACCACTGGTCTGGATTCAGAGACGACCTGTTTTAATGCCTGATACTCTGTATCCGTCATATCACTATCGAGAACAAATAAAATGATATCTGAACGAGATGCCACCTCATGCGCCATCTTGGCTCTTAGCTCCCCTTCTATTTCATTGATCCCCGGTGTATCAATAAAATACACACCACCTTCTTCATATTCATGCCAATTAGCAAAGGTATTAGTTTTAGTTTCACCATGTAAAGGACTGGTAGTAAATTGTTCTTGCCCAATCAGAGCATTAAGTAGTGATGATTTCCCAACGCTGACACGGCCTAAAACAGAAATATGTATGTGTTCATGTTCAATTTTCTCGAGCATCTTAGCCACTTGTTGAAAATCATCATTCAAAGATTCCCGTACTTGAGAAGGAACTCGCTTATCTTTTAGTAAGTAATTTAAGCTTTCTTTAGCAATGGAAAGATGATCGTCACCTTTAGATTCAATGTGTTCACTTTCACTATTGATGGTCTGACTACTATCAAGATTTTCTTTACTTAATTTAGATTCTTGAGCTGACGATTTAGACTTCATTTTTTTATATGCTTTATCAATCGCTGTTACGGAGCTTGAGGACCAGCTTGATAAAATCTTTTGTGCGCGATTCAATATTTTCACCCAGTTGCTCCTTATACAAATCACTAATTAACATGGGTGATAACTCACCTGTTACTTCTAAAGTTCTAGCGACTGAACGCCCCAGTGTATCAAAAATCATCCCATATGCCACAGCATGCATTAATCCACCAGAAACCGTTCCAATGCCTGGAAACGCTTTAAGACCGTTTCCAGCTATAGCTAACAGCAACGGCAAAGTTTTATCCATACGAGATTGTATTAATTCAATTAACTTATTAGCATCTATATCGGTTGCACTGACCCCATAGAGTTTACATAAATCCTTAATCATCTGAATACCTAGATAACCTTGAACTAATAGATCCGTACCAGGACTAATGGTTGCCATAGAGGCTATTACCGCTTTTTTTGTATAACCAGATATAAGTCGCTTGCTCTGTGAGTGTTTAAAGCGAGCCTCAATATCATCTAGCTTGTCATTCATCATATTTGAGACAGATTTTTCTCTCAATTGTTCAAATTGTGCAATGCTGGTGTTTTTCATTAACGTCTGTAATTGATCCTGTAATTTATTTAAGTCTGGATTAATTGCACGTTGCACCCTTTCTTCTACACCATCTGATGTTAAGCGAATAAATTCACGCACTCCTCCAGCACTGATTGTAATGATTGGTGTATCAGCAGATATTAATTCTTTACCAATTGACTGAATACGTTGCTTTATTCTATCAATAATAAGCTGCCGCTCTTCTGAACTGTATTGATCAGATTTATTCATCGCGACAATACAAGGCTTTTTGAGTAATAGTATATGTTTTAACTCACTAAACTGTGTAGCAGTCAAATCACCATCACACAGATAAATAACAATATGAGCACGCTGGACTTCTTCAATTGATAAAAGATCCAACTCAACAAACTGTTCATTTAGACCCGGCATATCAGTTAACACCAGCTCTTGTACAAAATTATTCTGTCCCAAAAGAGAATTTTTCAGGTGCCAGTGATAATGAACCACTTCACGAGTTGTACCACCAATAACCCCAGTTTCAATTTTATTTGAGTCAGCATAAGCATTTGATGTCTGTTCCTCAGAAGGTTTTAGCTCATCATGAGTTTGAGATATTAATGCCTTTATAACGGTGCTTTTACCACAACTGATATCACCAAATAAAGCTATGTACAGTATTTTTTCAGATTTTCTTTGAGCATAATCTTTCAGTTCACCCTGTAATAACTGCAACTCTGGTGATGATTTAAAATCAATTTCATCTATGTTACCTAAATCACTCATTGTCTTTTTAGAAGGTGTTTCTTTGGAAGAGAGATCAGAGGCCCTATGCTCTTGAGTAGAAATTTTCTGGCTTATTTCATCAAATCGTTGCGCTGTCGTTTCAATACTTCTAATAGATTCTTTTTTTGAAACATTTGAAGTTTGTACAGTTTTGGAAAGAGGCATTAACAAACGCCAGATCATTCGTCCAAAAAAAGCTGACACAACAATAATGCCAATAGCATAACCCCATATAACCCATTCAGATTGTTGTTGAAGTTGTTGCCAAACTGAAAAAGATAAATTGGTAATAAAGAGAATAGCAACAATAAAAACAAAAAATAAAACCAGCAAGGCAAAGGTTATTAAAATGCGTGATGATGGCAATCGTTTCATAAAATGAATGTCATGGAATGAAAATAAAAGGAAAAAATATTATAGAACAAAAAATATGTGAAAAGTAAATTTTGGGAGCATCTATGAATTAGCTAAACTCACCCTTAAAAAAGTGATAAGAGTGAGTTTATTTTGGTTTAGGTGAAAATTATTATAACCATTAAAAATCAAACTCTCCTGCAGATTCAGTTTCTAACTTACCACCTGAAGCCAAAGTTAATGCTTTTTTAATTGCATCAGGTGATGCCATAATTCCCATAAAACTATGATCACCTGCCATTGATAAATCAGGAAAATTAATCGCTATACGAAATTTTGCACTCAAAGCATACACCTTCCCATCTTCATGAATTAACATTTCATAAGGTAAGTGAGCTGTTGCACGAATATCTTTAAAATCAACTTCCTTCATTATGGTCGTATCATTACTCATATCTGCTTCTGTCATTGCAACGCCAATAACCGTCTGTTGTTTACCCGGCAATTCCAGTTGAAAAACCTTAGAAACACCACCTTTTTGTTCAGCCAAAGCCGCCGAAACTGTTTTCACTGCTTCTTCATAACTGCCATGTTCTGATAAAGTATCAGGTTCATCAAAATAAGGCATGCCAAACATATAATGGTAATCCTCTAAATCCTTTCCAGGGAAACCTTTTTTGGAACCATAACTTTCTTGTTCACCAAGAGTATTTTTTAGAGCAGAAGCAACATCTTCCATCTTCCCTTCCATTCGATAAGCATTGGCCATATAAACAGGGTTGGTAAATGTAACTTGAATACTGCCTTTAACATCAGTCACAGCAACGCGTTGAATAGCACCATATCCACCGAATTTGGTAGCTTTAGCATTACTTTTTAAAGCATCATTGGTAACAACAATGATATTTGCTCCTTCATAAGGCGCATATTCACCGATGATTTCAAAGCCGCCCGCAGTGAGCTTGGACTTTGTATCTGTAACAATTTGAGCAAAATCTCCACTCGTTGAACTAGCAAGATAAAATGGTTTTAGATTTTCAGCTTGAACAACTGATGAACTTAAGAGTAAGAACAAAGCAAACATTTGCATAGAAACAAATGACTGCATAAAAATTGGTTTGGTAAAGAAAGAATTATACATTTTTTAACTATCTCCCTGACATTTTATTAATTTTTTTAATCAGTCTTTTAATAATGTAGCTGAGTCATATTGATAAAGCAATTAGTAAAATGACTAAAGCATTAATGTCTTTTTCATCAATTTATTATCGGCCAAATTATTATAGGATATAAAGAAACAAAAAAGGGGTCATAAAGACCCCTTTTTTGTTACAAATTGTGAAATTTTTAGAAATTCCAACCGTAGGCAATACCCCAAGCATCTTGAGACATTTTGATGTCAGCTTCACCAGCCGCACACATTCCATTACAACCAAACATTCCTGGTATGGAATCACTACCCTTAACTTTATTTTCAAAAGCATGCATGTAGAACATAGAAATCTCACTACCCTGTGGTAACACATAAGTCATACCAATCGTAGCGTGATCTTCAATAACAGCAGGTGCTAGTTGATTAAACATGGTTTGATCTTTATCAATAGGCTGGTCAGCGTGGCTATAACCAGCACGTAAAGTCAGCTGTTTATTCCACTTATATTCAGCTCCAAGTTTATAGACAGTCATATCATCCCACCCAAAGCCTGAACCATTGTTGTCTCCAAGCTGTTGACCAGGAACCATCATATTCATACCCATGTTTCCGGCTTGAAGTGTATTTCCCATTGAATCCACATCGCTATAGTTAATTTGCTGAATATCAAAACCTAACATAAGCTGTTCTGTTGCCTGAAATGCTAAACCAATACCGTAGTTCTCAGGAACATCTAAATCACCTTGCTCTGCAAGAAGACCTTTATAATCGTCAAACTCATCCATATCAATTTTTGAATTATAGACTACACCAAGAGTTAATTGATCTGTTAGCTGCCCCTGCCAGCCAAGAGAAAGACCAAAACCCCATGCATCATCACGACCTTTATTTGTTACCTTACCGCTATCAGCTGAAAAATTAGCATTATCAAAATTTTGTAGACCATAAGCTTTAAACTGTTGGTATGCAACCTGTAAAGAAGCACCAATTGAATGTTTATCATTTATCTTATATGACAAAGTAGGTAATATACGAATTTGTTCAAGGTTGATACCTGATTGCTCTGTTGCAGCTGAAGCACCTGCCATTAAAGCAAAAAAATCATAACTTGTATTCATACCACCAGTACCAACAACCGATACGCCAACTGACATATCATCACTCAACATGTAATTAAAACCACCTTCTGGAATGTAAAAAGGCCCATCATTGTTACCATTACCATCATAATTAAGTGACTGTACACCTGGATTTTCATTACCAGTAATTGTTGCAGTACGATCAGGGTCAAAAACCTGGAAACCAAAATCAATACGGTTACCAACCTTAACCATGGCAGCTGGATTGTCTGCACCTGATACAGCGCTATCTGCAATAGCAATACCAACTCCGGCACGGCCATTTGCTTTTGTACCATTACCCATCATAAACGAACCATTGGTCGCTATAGCAATATTTGGTAATACGATTGCTGCAGTCACTGCTGCGGCTAGAAGACGATTTTTAATCATTACGGTTGAGCTCCTTCAAAACTGTTTTAGCGTCGGTTAATTGTTTGTCTTATTATTACCCCTAACCTAAAGTAGGCTGAGTAAAACTAAATCTGATTAAGATTTAGATCAAAAATAATGACTACATTATAGTGTAAGACAATATCACGCTTAAGCGTTTGTTATTATTGATGTTATTCGATATTCTTTCAAAGATATTGATATTTTGAAAATCTAAAGAATACATCTCTTTTTTTTAAATTTTTCAAAAATGTTGTATATTAACAACAACATTAATTAATGTAGGACATTTTGTACAGTTTTACGACAAAAGTCAAGAGAAAACAACATTTCACGAATTTGAACAATTGACTTAGACCTAAATTAATGCATATAGATATACTTATTGAAAAAAATTAAAACCCAATAAATAACTCAACATTAACAATAGATTATTAGAATAACTTTATAGTAAACATGAACTTTGTCAAGTAAATCAAAATAAATTACTCGACAATTTTCTCAAAAATTGATATTTTTATTGAATATATTATATATTTTGTTGCTTTTTTTCATTCTTTATAAATAACACTTTTTCAATCAATACGACTTTAGTGACTATATGTGTGTTAAATACAACAATTCTGATTTTTTTAAACTAAGTCATTTTATTAAGTTAACACTAAAAAATTATTAACAACTTAATCCTTGGGTTTACAACGAAAGGGAATATCGCTCAATGAACAAACCTCTTAAAATAGCAATTTCAGCTTCGACCTTTGCTACAGCTCTCTGCCTGACAAGCACCACTTATGCATCAGGCTTTGCAATTATCGAAAACGGTGCCAGTGGTATGGGTCAGGCTTTTGCAGGTGCTGCAGCTGTCGCTGAAGATCCTTCAACTATTTATTTTAACCCTGCTGGTATGATGTATCTTAAAGGTACACAAGTTACAACTGGTATGCACATCATTAAATCAGATGCCGAGTTTAAAGACAAAGGCAGTACCAACCTTACAGCATTCGGAGTATCTCAAGGAAATGATGGCGGGAATGCAGGTGATACGTTTTATGTTCCGAACTTTTATTATGTCCGTGATTTTGGTGAAAAATACAAAATTGGACTTGGTGTTAATGCCCCCTTTGGTTTAGGCACAGAATATAAAGATGGCTGGATGGGTCGTTATGCAGCAACAAATTCAGAGCTCACATCAATGAATTTTAACCCATCTATCGCTTTTCGAGCTAATGAAAAGCTTTCCATAGGTCTTGGTATGAATATTCAATATCTTGACGCAACATTAGAAAAAGATATTTATCAATTTGGGTTGCCAGCTCCATTTGCAGGTACGCCAGATGGCAGCGTTAAAGTAGAGGGAGACTCATGGGAATTCGGTTTTAATGCTGGCTTCATATACGAAATAACATCTCAAACACGACTCGGAATCCATTATAGAAGTGAAATTTCTCATACTCTTGAAGGTGACATAAAATATGAAGGGATCTCTCAGGCTCTTACAGGAAATCCATTAACTGCACCAAAATTTATTAATCAAGATGCCAGGGCTAATATCGATACCCCTTCAACACTATCAGTGAGTTTGACTCATCAACTCAATGATCGTCTAACTCTGCTAGGTGACATAACACATACTAAGTGGAGTAACTTTGAAGAACTTAGCGTCGTCGGCGATAATGGTGTAGAAGTCACTCAAGTTGATGAAAAATGGGACGATAGCTACCGCATATCAGCTGGAATAAAATACCAGTATAATTCTCAATGGATTCTCAGAACAGGCATAGCACACGATGAAACTCCGATTGATGACAAGCACCGTACAGCAAGAATTCCTGGAGATGATAGAACCTGGTTAAGTTTTGGAGCAAGTTACTCTCCATCTAAAAGCTTAACAGTCGATGTAGGCTATTCTCACTTATGGGTAGAAGATGCTGAGATTGATGAAGACTATCCCCTTTTAACCGCTTCTGGCACCTTAAAAGGTGAATTCGATGCAGATGTCGATATTTTAAGTGTCCAGGCCACCTGGAAATTTTAAACCGACGTCAACCTACAAAAAAATATAGCCAAAAAAAAGCCCTATATATCAATTGATATATAGGGCTTTTTTCTTAGCACAAATAATAATAAACATTATTTCATGCTAAGAACGGGATAATTAAGCTTTCTTGATTAAGAACTCAAATTTACCGCCATTTTCGCTGCTTTCCATCAACTCATTACCAGTTTGGTTAGCAAAAGCTTCAAAGTCTTTTACTGAACCAGGATCAGTAGCAATGATGTGAAGAACTTGACCAGCATCTAATTCAGCTAATGCTTTCTTAGCACGTAAAATTGGAAGTGGACAGTTTAATCCTGAAGCATCTAATTCTTTATCAAAATCAGCCATTAATATTCCCTCGTCTCGTTTTGAGTCTTATATGAGTTATATGTTAGTTCTAAAATTAGTCAACTGAGTTTAGCCTAAAACAATGCTAACCACCAGCATATTTAGCCTAAGTATTCTAATATAGTTCATAAGAGTTTAACAAGTCTTCCAAAAGAGATAGACCGTCTGGTCAAACTCTTTTTACGAAGATAGAGTGAACCTTTGTTTTATACTGCAATTGGTAAACCCATTTGAGCCCAGGTCACAATACCACCGCGTAAATTGTATACATTATCAACACCTTTTGATGCCATAAAAGCACATGCTTGAGCAGAGCGCGCTCCTGTCTGACAATAAAAGATAATTGTATCATCAGTATTTAATTCATCTACTTTCAATGGAATAACATGAAGAGGTAAGTTTTCCGAACCAGTAATTTTCCCTCTGGCCACTTCAGCAGGCGTACGAACATCAATCAGTTTAATGTTTTCTGGAAGCTCTTCCAGCTGAAGACTTAGCTCTTTTACATCAATTTCTTTTACACCATACACAAAACAGTCCCCCTATACAAAGCATCAGCAAGTATTATAAAATTGGTCAAATCTATAGAACCAAAAAAGCATTTAAGTATATACTAATATTTGTTTTTTACAAGAAAATTATATAATTTAATACGCTCTATAGGATAACAGTATTTCATGTGGGTACAAATCCACGAACAAACCTAATCAATCACAACTAAATAATCACTGAACTATTTTTAAATTTAAACATCTAAAAGATGATATTTTAAAACAACACATCATCCCTTGAGCAGAACACTTAAAAAACAAAAATTGAAGAGTGTACTAAAAAGAACCATTCTATCAAAAACTTAATAGGTTATTTTTCACTTGTGAATAAGCATTTCATACTGACTATCAATTTATTTCTTTGTATTAGTCTACTTTATAGACCCATTTATGCTAAAGAGATTGAATTACCTGATATGGGTGCTTCATCTAGTATTGCTCTAACACCTCATATGGAAGAGCAGATTGGTCGCGATATTGCTACTCAGCTTAGAAACTCTCACCAGATTATTGATGATCTGGAACTCAATGAATATATACAAAATCTTGGCTATTCTCTTGTTGCCAATAGTGATGATGCCTATCAAAATTTTCATTTTTTTCTCATTGGTTCAAATCAAATCAATGCTTTTGCAACTCCTGGAGGAGTGGTAGCAGTCTATAGTGGGCTTTTTTTAACAACAGATACAGAAAGTGAACTTGCTTCTGTGATGGGCCATGAAATTGCTCATGTCACCCAACGGCATTTAGCCCGTTCATTTGAAAAGGCCAGTCAACTTAGCCTCCCCGTAATGGCTGGAATGATTGCAGGAATTCTTCTGGGTGCAGCAGGTGATAGCGGTCTTGGCGCTGCCACAGCAGTAGGACTTTCCGCAGCAGGCCAACAGGCACAAATTAACTATACCCGTTCAAACGAAAAAGAGGCTGACAGGGTAGGAATGCGTTATTTAACCCTTTCTGGCTATGATCCATCCGGAATGCCTGGCTTTTTCCAAAAATTGGAACGTAAAAATCGTTACGTTGGCAGTAATTATCCTGAGTTTCTACGCACTCACCCCATCACCATCAACCGTATTGCAGAAGCAACTCAACGAGCTGAACAATACAAAAGTAAGGGTCTTACATTCAAAAGCCCTCTTAACTATCATCTAATGAAGGCAAAGTTAAGAGTTATAACTGCGAATAATGCCGACAGAGCAGTTCAGTATTATCGTGCTAAAGTTGAAAAAAACACTCTATCAAATCATCCTGAATATTATTATGGTTATGGGCTCGCACTGTTTAAAAAACAGTCCTACCAAAAAGCGATTAAGATTTTAAAAAAGCTGAATGACTCCAAGCCTCACAATACAACATATGCAATTGCTCTTGCCAAAGCTTATATCGCTAGTGAAGAAAAACCTAACATTTCACAAGGATTATCATTACTTGCTGAAGCATCCAAAAATAAGCCATATAATCTGGTACTGACAGCCAATTATGCTTACTCTCTAATACAAACAAATCAACTCACAAAAAGTATTCAACTTCTCGAAAACTATAACAAAGATAACTTCAAACACCCATCCATATATAAATTACTCTCTATGGCTTTTGGTAAAAAGAAAGAACTTGTTAAAGCACATATTGCAGAATCAAATTATTATTATCTAAGCGGTATGTTAAAACCTGCTATTGAGCAATTAGAAATTGCCAGAAAAATTACACCTAAAAGTGATTTTTATACATTATCAAAACTAGCTGCACGAAAGCGTGCATTTGAAGAAGAAATGAATTTATACAAGCTGGACAAAGAATAAACTGTCTATTTTTTAAACATTTCAGTTGTTTTCTCTAATAACCCTACTTTTTATCAACTTTAAGAATAAACATAATAATATTAATCAAAGTAAAACAACTATTTAAGACTTTTCTAACTTACTAATTTTATTGAGACTTACTCGCTTTTTCCTTTTTATAACCCCTAGCTATTGTATTAATACTTTATTACTGCTATTTTTACATTTGTTCACAATGAACAATCTGTAAATTAACGCCTAAAACATATACAAGTTTTTTTAATTGGTAGTTTTTTAAAATTTTATAGTGTCTGTATTAGGAAGAATTATAATAAGTCACCTTTACGGTGTGGGATAACATTTAATAGGAGGAGTCGATGCGACGTTTTTCAAAAATCGTATCTACAACATCAATTCTTGCTGTTGCAATTACAGGTTTAGGCTTAGCTTCAACCACAGTAAGTGCTGCAGAAGTCAGCCAAGCAAATATCGAAAAAGGTCAAGCAATTGCCTTTAGTCGAAAAAAAGGCAACTGCCTTGCTTGTCATACTATCAAGGGAGGCAAATTAGCGGGGAATATTGCACCACCTTTAGTTGCAATGCAGCAGCGCTTTCCAGATAAAGCAAAGCTAAGAGCACAGATTTATGATTCAACAGTCGCAAATCCAGATTCAATTATGCCTCCATTTGGACGTCATAAAGTGATTAGTGATGAAGAAATTGATTTGGTAACAGACTTTATTTATCAGCTTTAATTTCTGATTTAAAGACTGGGTTCTATAATTTACAATGATGCTGGAAAATAAATTTAATACTAATGTGAGTAGAGTGATATCAGGTCGAGAACTTTTTTCGAGTAGAAGACTCTCGATAAGCCGAAGACTCTTTTTAAAAGAAACACTAAATTCTGCTGCAATATCACTTGCAGTAAGTTCAGGAATTCTTTTGCCCATGCAAGCATTTGCTTCATGGAATGAAGCTGCCTTTACGGCTAGCAACCTACAAACAGCGATTAAATCAGCATTAGGTAGTGATTTAACAGAAGCCAGCAATAAAATCACTATCAAAGCACCTAAGACTGTTGAGAATGGCGCAATTGTGCCAATTACTGTAAGCAGCTCTCTTGAAGAGATCAGTACGATCACACTCTTTTCAGAGAACAATAGCACACCACTAGTTGCTCACTTTGAGTTAGACAAAGATTGTGATGCTTTTATTTCCACTCGGATTAAGATGGGCAAAACATCCAATGTAGTCGCTGTCGTTTCTGCAAGTAGGAAAAATTACAGTACTCGAAAACAAGTCAATGTCACCATTGGTGGCTGTGGCAGTTAACAGGTAATTTGATATGACAAAAAGCTCGATAAAGCTCCGTGCCCAAATTAAAAATGGCGTGACAACGGTAAAAGCTCTTATCAGCCATCCGATGGAAACTGGTTTACGTTACAACAAAAAAACGGGACAACCAATTCCAGCAAAATTTATTAAAAATGTAAAATGTCTGTCAAACAAAAAAGTACTCTTGAATTCTCAATGGGGTATAGCGGTTTCAAAAAACCCCTATGTGTCTTTTAGATATTCTGGAGGCAATACAGGTGATATCATTGAGTTTTCCTGGATTGATAATACTAACCAGTCTGACAGCATTGAAGCTAAAGTAAAATAGCAAGGATTATATCCAAAATGAAACCTATTAAAATGAAACCTATTACTATAAAAAGAGCTGTAATCGCTTTAACAACCGCTGGTATGCTTGGAGGCCTGTTTAGTAGCGCAATGGCAACCACACCAGAAGATGATCTACAAAACATCCGAGAATATTTTTATAAAAAATTTCCTGGCGTACCACTCAATGAGTATGGAAATGGAGTGTATGGCATTGACCAGAAATCCAGACAAACCTGGGAAGCCATAGAAGAATTTCCTCCTTATGAAATTGATATTGAAACAGGTGAAGAGCTTTTCAATACACCTTTTGCAAATGGCAATACCTATGCTTCCTGTTTTAAAAACGGTGGTATTGGCATTCGTCAAAACTTTCCATTCTACAGTAAGGAAGGCAAACAGGTTAAAACTCTGGAACAGGTTATCAATGAGTGTCGAACCAAAAATGGGGAAGAACCTCTGCCTTGGAAAAAAGGAAAAATTGCTTCCATTTCAGCCTACATGGCATATACCTCTCGCGGTAACGCAATGCATGTCAAAACACCGACCACACCTGAAGAAATCAAATGGTATGAACGCGGCCGTAAACATTTTTATGCCAAGCGTGGCCAATTAAATATGTCTTGTGCAAACTGTCATCAGGATAATGCTGGTAACTACATTCGTGCTGACATCTTAAGCCCTGCTCTAGGTCATGTTTCACACTTCCCAGTTTATCGAGCTAAATGGGGAAACATGGGTACAATGCACCGTCGTTATGGTGGTTGTAACAAACAGGTTCGTGCTCTGCCTTTCAAAGCTCAGAGTGATGAATACAAAGCACTTGAATATTTCCATTCTTATATAAGTAATGGTATTGAAGTGAATGGCCCTGGTTCACGTAAGTAAACCAACTGCCATAAGCTCTGAATAAAAAAAGCCCATCACCTTAAAACAGGTGATGGGCTTTTTTTAGTGTAAAAAACTTTATGGCTCTTAACCAAAAGTTAATTTACTTCTAAAGCACACTTTTCAAGCATTATGAACGACTTATGCTGGCCTTGGGAAAGTCAAAGGACAGTTCGCAGAATCAAACTCTGAGGTATCACCCAGTCGCTTATAAATTGCTTCCAATGCCATATCTTCATTAGCAAAGATATTTTCCTGACCAATTTCATCAAATAAACCTGTCTCACGCAATACAAGGATAACTTGACGTTTTAATCCACTGAAAACAATTTGAATATTATTTTCTTTCAGTCGTTCATTCAAATGATGAAGAACTTCCTCACCAGAAGCATCTAGCTGATTGATTGCATCACCCACTACTAAAATAAACTCTGCATCAGGTTTATCACTTACAGCCTCAAGAATAGCGTCTTCAAAATAAGAAACATTAGCAAAATATAAAGAGCCATCAAAACGAATAGCAATAATTTCTTTACTGGTTTCTAAATCATTTACTTTGACATCACGTAAAGTACCATCTTTATAACGCCCAAGAATAGCAACGCGAGGAGTCATTGTACGGTATAAATAAAGAAGAATGGCCAAACCTGCACCAACCTCAATACCTTTATCTAAATGAGGAGCAAAGCCAAGCGTTGCAACAAAAGTAACCATAGAAGCAATGCCGTCATGACGAGAAGCATGCCATGAATGTTTAACTGCTTTAAAGTTAATCAAGCCAAAAACTGCCGTCATAATAACTGCGGCCAGTACTGCTTTAGGTAAATGATACAGTAATGGTGTTAAGAAAAGTAAAGTGATTAATACAATAATACCCGTATAAACAGATGACATTCCAGTAATAGCACCGGCATTGATATTAACCGCTGAACGTGAAAACGAACCACTGGTAGGATAAGCAGAACTCATTGCACCCAGCATATTACCCAGTCCCTGCCCCATCAGTTCCTGACTCGGATCAATACGTTCTTTTGTCTTAGCAGCCATAGCTTTAGCAATAGAAATGGCTTCCATAAAACCAATCAGAGAAATAACAATCGCACTACTGATAAGCGCGCCAAAAACATCCATATTAAAAGTAGGTATAGAAAGGGAGGGCAAGCCTTCAGGGATTGTACCAACAACAGCCCCTCCCATTTTCTCAAAACCAATAGCCCAACTAACAATAGTCGTACCTGCCACAGCAATTAAAACACCAGGCAATTTAGGCCATTTCTTTTTAGCAAACATAATACCAAAAACAGACACCGCACCAAATGCCAGAGTAGCTATGTGAGTATCCCCCAGATTTTGAACAACAGCCCAGATATCACCCAGGAAAAATTCACTACGTGGTTTTTCAACACCAAAGAGCTTGTTAACCTGAGAAAGTGCAATCACCATTGCCGCAGCATTAGTAAAACCAACAATAACAGGGTGAGATAAAAAGTTAACAATAACACCCAACTTGAAAACACCCAGCAGAAATTGGAAGACACCAACCATAAAGGCCAACATAATTGCTAAGGGCACATAAGCAGCCATCCATTCATCAGTTCCGATATCATAGCCTAATGAAACGACTAGTGGTGTAATAGCTGATGCGGTTAATAGTGAGACAACAGCAACAGGTCCTGTACCCAACTGGCTGGAAGAACCCCATAGTGCAGCAACCATTACAGGTAAAAAAGCCGCATACAAGCCATAATAGGGTGGTAAACCAGCTAGAGATGCGTATGCCATAGATTGCGGAATTAATACCAAAGCAACAGTGATGCCAGCAATGACATCAGCTTTGACAGTATTTCCATCCATCGGAAACCACCTTAAAAAAGGCAAAAATCGTCTGATTGAATTCATTATCTTTATTTACCCGGAGCAATTAAGTTTTGGAAGATGAATATCGTTACAGGCCAAAACCTTAATCAGAAAAGCCTAATATACCATCCTAAAAAAACTCATAAAGAGCGGCTGGCACAATAGTTATAGTCTATTTTCACGACAATCAGGTACTTCGGGGACATGAATAAAGCCATAAAGCACAAAAAACGTCATAGTTCTCTGGGTTGGTTTTAGCGAGAAGCTGATATTCTCGAAAATTTTAGAAGCGACATTTTATGCTATTTTTAGTATAAAATCAATGAGTTTAAGAGTGTTAGCGATTACTTATTTCTACTCTTTTTTAGTCCGCACAGCGAGTACATCGCAAGGAGCATGATGTAAAACTGCATTCGCAGTTGATCCTAGCAAAAGCTCAAACCCACTACGACCATGAGAACCACAAACAATAAGATCAATGTCTTTTTCTTCAGCCAGGCGCAATATTTCAGTTTTAGGAATACCTGAAATAACTTCAGACTTAATCTGAAAAACACCATCACGATCCAATTCTTTTATCAATTTAGACATCTTTTGTTCACTGACTTTTATGAGTTCTTCTTCATTTTTAGATAAGTCTTCAAATGCTGGGTAAAACATTGGTTCATAGGCAACACTGACTTGATACACAAATTCAACCACATGAAGAAAAAGAATGCTAACAGGCTTTCCGGAAGAATTATTACCAACAATTTCCAGAGCCTTTTGACAAACCTGTTGCGAATCTTCAGTAAAATCAATAGCAACCAAAACCTGCTTGTATGAATTCATCATATTGCTCCTTACTCAATAAAATTAAAAAGCCTCACAGTCTTTTTTAAACTTAGACATAAATTAATTATCTTACAAGTTTGAATTAAGTTAAAATGTCTCATTGAAATATCACACTGTTTTATATCACAAAGAAATAGGCCTTAGATGCATATCCATTTTATTGACAATCAAGAAAGCCTGACAGAAATCTGTCAACATTTTGCACAAAGTGATTTTCTAGCACTGGACACTGAGTTTGTCCGACAGACAACCTACTATCCAATTCTAGCTTTGATTCAAATTTGTGATGCGAAACAAATAGCTATTATTGACCCTGTAGCCATTAAAGACTTAAGTCCTTTAATGACAGTTTTGTACAATAAAGAGGTTCCCAAAGTCATACATTCAGCTCGTCAAGATATGGAAATTTTTTATTACTTGAATCAGTCTGTTCCTGAAGGAATTTTTGATACACAAGTCAGTGCTGCATTACTTGGCTATGGTGAACAAATTGGCTATGCTGCACTGGTCAAACAATTATTAAATGTTGACTTAGACAAATCTCAAACTCGCACTGACTGGTTAAAACGCCCTCTCACTCAAAAACAAATTGATTATGCTGCTGATGACGTTCGTTATCTTGCACAACTTTATCCAATTCAAAAGAAAAAACTGCATGAATTGGGTCGACTCAACTGGTTAGAAAAAGATTTTCAATTTTTATCAAATAGTTCAACTTATGCTCCTTCACCAGAGAACATTTGGAAAAAAACAAAGGGCTTGAATAAATTAAAAAAACAAAAACTAGCCATATTAAGAAACCTTGCCGCTTTTCGTGAAAAACTGGCAATTAAGCAAAATAGACCAAGACGAAGAGTTATTACAGATGAAACTTTGGTTGAACTGTCTCTCAATCCACCGTCAAACATAGCAGAACTCAATGAATGTAAAGGCCTGAGTCATAAATTTCTTCAATATAATGGGGAAACAATACATTCACTTATTATAGAGGGGCTCAACACTTCTGATAGTGATTGCCCTAAATTACCTCTTTATGAAAAATTAACACAAAATGAAGAGGCTTTAGCAGATTGCCTTATGGCGATTGTTCATCTTTCAGCCCAGAACAACAATATTAGCCCACGTTGCTTATGTTCTCGGAAAGATCTGGATTCACTAATTAAGGGACGACGTGATATGGCCATGTTATCTGGCTGGCGGAATGAGCTCATTGGCAAACATCTGCTTCAATTTTTATCTGGAGATGCCCAGTTAAGCTATCAATCCGGACAACTATTGTTTAATAGCTAAGCTTTTTTGTTTAATTGCAAAAAATATTTTTCACTATAATAGAATTTTAACGAGTATAACAATTATGAAAGGGATGAATAGTCTCAACCAGTTTTTTTCTGAAATTGATTGTCACTATCAGTGCTATAACATGGGACGTCGTATTTACCCAATCAAACATCAAGCATTTGTTGACTTTGAAGAGACTATATCCCCTTGCAAAATGCCTTTTTTACAACACGCCTGGCTAGCAATCGTCTTTTGGAAAAACAATAATTTAACTAAGGATCAGAATGATACCAGAGAACAGGAACAACACGTCTGGTTCCTGAAATTACCTCTTGACGAACAGGCTAAACTTAATTTGGCTGCTCGTGACGATTTCTTACGTCGTCTATTTGAAGCACTAGGTGATTATCTTAGTGAATCCTCAAATGGGTCATCAGATAAACTTCACTCATTAGAGAAAGCCATGAAAGATAACCCCTATGGCTTTCAACCCAAACCAGAACAAATGGCAAACTTTCATGCTATCGTTCATAAACATTTTTCTCTGCCAGCTTCAACCTTTTATCAAACCACTCAAGAATATCTTTTAAGTGATACTGGTTTTAATGAATGGAATGAACTTGGTTTTCAAGGTTTTGCAGATATTGCAGCACGTCTTGATGAACATATTTTAAACAGTAAGAACAAAACAAATGAACAACTCATTATTGAAGCAATTCCTCATTTACCAATTGAGCCATTTCAAGTTCTGAGCTCCTGCCTGGAAAACCATATTGTCTCGCAAAAAATGACTCAAACAGTATACAACCGCTTAACTACAGAGTTAAAAGAGGATGATACAACAAGTTATTCAGCACAATGGTGCATCGCCGCCATACGCGCAAGTTCACAAACTATTACTCCAGAGCTACAAGTTAAACTACTAAGTATAATTTTAACTTCAACTTGGAAAACCGATATTGAAGTATTAGCAACACTCTCAGGCCGTAGCTGGACATCAATATCACACCCCGAAATACTACCTGAATTTCTGGAAGCACTGGCAATAACTGATGTCCATCATCAAGGTGCATTTAAAGCTATTTTGTCTGACTTAATGTTTATACCAGGCATGCGTGCTACTATCTTGCAGGCATTTCGTTCACCAGAACGTTCACAACAACTGGCTCAGGCCATTGGCACCTTTTTTAATTCACTATAGGCTAATATCATTAATATATGACTGAAAATACTGAAACAACCCAAGAAGACTATTCCAGACTAGACCCTGATACAGTAATTAATGCAGTAGAAACTAAAGGTTTTTTGTCTGATGCCAGAGTACTCGCTTTGAATAGTTATGAGAATAGAGTCTATCAAATTGGTATTGAAGATGAGCAACCTATTATTGCCAAATTTTATCGCCCCGGTCGTTGGAGCAATGAGCAAATTTTAGAAGAGCATGTTTTTTCAAAAGAATTGCATGAACTGGATATCCCAGCTATTCCCCCAATTTACTTAACAAAAGAAATACAGCCTGGTTCTCAAGCAACTATCACACATGAAGGAAAGGAATCTGAAGGTAAATTAGAAAAAGAAAGCCTGTTTAACTATAAAGGTTATCGTTTTGCTCTTTATCAACGTCGAGGTGGACGAGCTCCAGAGCTAACCGATCTGGATCAACTTTATTGGCTAGGAAAATTAATGGGCCGTATTCATGCCATTGGCCAGACATCACAATTTACACACCGCCCAACACTTTCCATTGATTCCTTTATTCGTAAACCTTTTGACTATATTTTAGAGCATAATTTTATGCCATCACTCTTCATTGAATCCTACAAAGCCATTGTCAGTGATATTCTTCATCATGTTGAATCTAACTATCAGCGTTTTCCACCAAAGTTAATCAGATTACATGGTGACTGCCACCCAGGAAATATTTTATGGACTGACGATGGCCCTCATTTTGTGGATTTTGATGACAGCAGAAATGGTCCAGCAGTACAAGATCTCTGGATGTTGCTTTCTGGCGAACGCCATGAACAAGAAAAACAGTTACGGGAAATAATTGAAGGTTACGAAGAGTTTTGTGATTTTGATCGAACAGAACTCAACCTCATTGAATCGTTGAGAAGCATGAGGATAATACATTATGCTGGCTGGTTAGCAAAACGCTGGGATGATCCTGCATTTCCCCGAGCATTTCCCTGGTTTAATACAGAACAATTTTGGGGGGAGCATATTTTACAATTAAAGGAACAGCTGGCAATTTTGCAGGAACCACCACTACAGATTTATCCTTAAACCAATCTATCGATAAAGTTAAACAGCTTATTATTAACTCTAGAGTCATGGGTCTATTTTATACGCATCCATATCAATACTTTCATACTTCAAGCCACTCAACGTGACATAGCCTTTATAACGATTATCACCATCACTACTAAATTCAAACTCATAGACACGACAAAATTGCATATAACCATGAGGATGTCGACATAAACGTAACTTGATCACATCCAAAGTATCATCTAGAAACTGTAATTCTAAACGAGCACATGCAGCTTTTGCCTGTTTATAAGCAACTTCATAAGCACTCACAGAATTCCACCAGTGCCAGACTAGTCCTACAATTGTAAAAAAAACAATATAATTAAGCATTAATATTTTATAAAAACTCTAAAATCTCAAGATTTCACTTGCATCATCTTAATACGCAAGCTATCCTTGAACATGATAAATCATTTTTAAAAGAAAAGGGATCATTATGTCTATAAAAAAACTATTCGCTGTGTCAGCTATTGGCGTAGCTATGGGTATTATTTCAGCTTCAGCCACTGCTGAAGGTGATGGTTTTGTTGAAAGTTATGTGACCAATTCTTCTGGTCAAGTATGGAAAAATAGCTTTGGTGAGTGCTGGCGTGATCGCTTTGCAGCAACTGATGAAAAACTAGAAGAATGTGGTTACGAAAAAGAAATGGGTGTTTCTGAAGTTATCGTTACTGACGGTGTAAAAGAAGTTGTTATGACTGAAAATGCACCAGCATGTCCAGAAATCATTGTTCTTAAAAACTTACACTTCGCATTTGACAGTACTGTAGTTAGTGATGAAGATAAGGGTAAGCTAGAAGCTGCAAGAGATTTCATTCGTGCAGAAGTCCCAGCAGGTTGTGCTAAAACTGATGAAGTTTCAGTTACAGGCCATACCGACAGTACTGGTCCTGCAGAATATAACGAAGGACTTTCTATGAGACGTGCAGATGCAGTTGTTAACTATCTTCGCTCAATTGGCGTAACTGCTAACTTAGTACCATATGGTGCAGGTGAGAACGACCCTATTGCTGATAACTCAACAAAAGAAGGTCGTGCTGAAAACCGTCGTGTTGTTATTGATATAGATACTAGTAACTAAATTATTAGTTCTACTTATATCTAATTTCTATTAATTAGAAATTGATGAGCTGTAACAGGATATCCTGTTGCAGCTTTTTTTTGCTCATATCCATTTGACATAAGCCAATCATACCTGCTTCCAATTAATGATATCTATTACAACTTCTGATAAACAACTAACCCAACAAGCAAAAGAGCTTGCACAGCACTGGGGATTCAATTTTTCAGAAAGCCTGCAAACTCAAGATCAATTTTTCCTGGAACTTACACCACAACATCTTCAGTTAATACAATCAGGCAAACACTCTCCTGGCCCTATATATATTGACTTTTCTTCGGGGCAAGTTGCTCATAGAAGACTTTTTGGCGGAGGAAAAGGCCAGACAATGGCTAAAGCCGTTGGTTTAAATAAACATTTCGACTTGACAATACTCGATGCGACCGCAGGCATGGGTAAAGATGCCTTTGTTTTTGCCTCTCTGGGAGCAAAAGTAATACTAATGGAACGCTCGCCTATTTCTGCAGCCTTATTAACGGATGCTCTTCAAAGAGCATCCATGGAAGACACAATATCTGATATCATCAGCCGAATGAACTTTATTTTTGGTGATGCCAGGAAATTGACTACAGAAAAACAACCTCAAATAGAGGATGAAATATCGTTAGATAACAGCATTCCTCAACTAAAAGAAGAACCTGATGTTGTTTATCTCGATCCGATGTTTCCTCATAGAAAAAAATCAGCATTAGTGAAAAAAGAAATGCTAGCCTTTCAGAGCCTTATTGGTGATGATAAAGACAGCGATGAACTACTCAGTGTTTGCCTTCACCTGGCAAAAAAAAGAGTTGTGGTTAAACGTCCCATTAAAGCACCCTACCTCAATGCTCAAAAACCATCACTTTCGATGAACATGAAAAAACACCGCTTTGATATATATTTAAAATTATAAGTCAAAGTTTCTCATACTGTTTTATATCACCTCTAGACTTTTTCTTTTCCAATGATTTGACTGACGAATTTTTTATCCTTCCACCATTTCATAATCATGAGTAATATCAACTGTCTGAGCTAACATAATTGAAGCAGAACAATACTTCGTAGCCGATAGTTCAACTGCTCTTTGTACCATTTTTTCTTTTAAATTTTTACCTGTAACAACAAAATGAATATGAATTTTAGTAAATACTTTGGGGTCGGTTTCTGCTCTTTCTGCACTTAATTCTGCAACACAATCAGTGACACCCTGACGGGAGCGCTGAAGGATTAGCATAACATCAAAAGAGGTACATCCCCCCAGTCCCATCAACATCATCTCCATAGGTCGAATTCCCATGTTTTTTCCACCAAGATCAGGAGGGCCGTCCATAACGACAGCATGTCCGCTTCCAGACTGTCCCATAAACATCATATCTTCAATCCATTTAATTTTTGCTTTCATTTATTCAACCTTCAGTTTTAAGACTTTAAGGAACTTGATTCCTTAAAAGTTATTATTCTTGTAATTAGGTATTTGTATTAAAATTTAACAGTCAATAAAACGCTCTTACTATCTCTTTTATTAATAGCAAGACAGGAATATTACTTTATGTTGAATAAAGAATATAGACTGAAAAAATAGTATATTTATGCTTTAAATTCACCATTATTTCATGAGTTCAGTCAAAATATCTACTTATATGAGCATGTAAATGTGAAATCACTTGAAGATTTCCATGAAAAATATCGCACTTTTCTTTTTTCATGCTATTCTAGTACTTATAAGAGTATTTGCATGCTTTAGGTTAAGGGATAAAGCTCATCCTATTTTATATTACCTACTCGTGTATTACTGAGACAAAACCAATAGTATGACTATTACTGTTTGTCTTTTTATTGTAGTTAAAGGAACACTATATCAAGTAAGCCTTTTTAATAACTCTTTCTAAGCAACCAATTAATTTAAGCAGATTTGTATGTCAATAATAAACTTAAAAGAAGAAAATCCTGCAATTACTGATTTCCTTACTCATTGCCACAAGAGAAAGTATCCAGCAAAGAAAACAATCATTCATGCAGGAACAGAATCAGATACTTTATACTATATTGTTAAGGGCTCTGTATCCGTTTTATTAGAGGATAAGGATGATCATGAAATCGTACTTGCCTACCTAAATGACGGAGATTTTTTTGGTGAAATGGGTTTGTTTTCACAACCCGCTAATCGTAGTGCCTGGGTTAAGGCAAGAAGTGATTGTGAAATTGCTGAAATCAGCTATACAAAATTTAACACTTTACGTCAAAATATCCCTGATGTTCTATTTGAAATATCCACCCAAATAGCAAATCGCTTACGCAAAACAAGCCGTAAAGTTGGAGATCTCGCCTTTTTAGATGTCACTGGACGAATTGCCGGCACATTACTGGAGCTTGCAAAACAACCTGACGCAATGACTCACCCTGATGGAATGCAAATTAAAATTACTCGCCAGGAACTAGGGAAAATTGTGGGCTGTTCTCGTGAAATGGCAGGAAGAGTGTTAAAAATTCTTGAAGAACAAGAACTGATTCATGTAAAGGGTAAAACAATTGTTATTTTTGGAACACGCTAAATCCATCTATTAACAGCTAGTAAGCAAACACCAATAATGATAGCTCTTATAGATTTTTACCAAAAAAATCGAAGCTTAAAAATTTCATAACGATTGTGTAAAATACTCTTTTGGTAAAATACAGGAAAAATAATGAGTCTTACAATTACTTACTATTCTGATGTCCTATGTATCTGGGGATATTCTGCAAAGATAAAAATTGATGAAATGAAGAAGCAATTTGGAAACAAAATTGCTCTTGAATACCGCTATACACCATTATTTGTTGATATGCATAACATGTTGGAAAAAAACTGGGCTGATAAAGGAGGCTTGCAGGGATACAACAAAATGATGCATAAACTCAACGGCATGTTCCCATATGTTGAAATTCATCCTGAAATTGGTTTAAAAAATCTGCCTCGTTCTTCTGCATCTTGTCATCAATTTTTAAAAGCAATTGATCTTCTTGAGCAACGCGGTGAAATTACATCCTCAGATCCCCAAGATACTTTATTAGAACAAGCTGATTGGCAGATACGCTTAGCTTATTTTCGTGATGCTCAGGATGTTTCAAAAACCAGTCAGCTCATGTCAATTGCAGAACAGCTTAATATACCTCCAACATCAATAGAGACCTTACTCTCCAGCGGTGAAGCAATGGCCGCTTTAGCCTCTTGTACAACAGATGATAAACAAAAGTTAATTGAGGGCAGTCCATCCTTTGTGCTTAATGAAGGCAGACAAAAGCTCTATGGAAATGTTGGCTATCACATTATTGAAGCTAATATCCAGGCTTTATTGGAAACACCAGAAAACAAACCCTCCTGGTATTAGCTTGTTATTTCATAAATGCACCGCCCCTTCAGGAGGCAGTCATTATAGTAGTGATTAAGGCCATAAAATAGAAAAACCGCCTTTTTGACTCTCAGGGACACAAATGAAAAAAATAGTCATTGCTTTATTTATCATGAGTATCACTTGTTTTGCCATATTAAAAGGTAGCTTATGGTATTTCACCCAACAATTTGTAGACAACCAAGTTATTCAAGCAAAATCTTATGCTCAAATTACGTATAAAGAAATAAAATCATCCTTCACTGGCAGTGCGACAGTAAGTGGTATAAAGGTTTATATTCCGCTTCTTGATGAAAGTATTTTCATTGAATCTATTCAATTCATGGCACCTGATCTCATAACATTGTTAACCCTTGATAATCAATTAAAAAACAATGAATTACCTGAATCTTTAAAACTTATAATTACTGGAGCTGCTCTAGATTTAAACGGTAATTTAATGAAGATGATTGATAACCCAGACATACCACCTACTCAACTTGAGGTTTTTTCTACTTTAGCCTGTGGAGATATTCACCGAATTGGTAGTAAGGCATTAAATGCTATGGGATATGACTCATTTACCAGTGACATTGTGTTAAGTTACAACTATGACGCACGTAAAAAAACATTGGTATACCATTTGAAAGATAGTATCCGTGATATAACCCATTTAAATTTTTCAGGGAAACTTAAGAATGTAACAGATCTTAATTCATTTAAAAATAATAATGTAAAGTCTGGCCCTATTACTCTTGAAATCATAGATGACTCCTATATTGAACGTAAAAACCGCTTTTGTGCGAATCAAGGAGGCCGTAAGACAAACGAATACATCAAAGAACACACACTTCAAGTAGAAGAATACCTTTTATCCTATGGTGTTGAACCAGAAGAAGGTTTACTCAGTGCTTACAAGACTGTCCTGGAAACTTCTGGTGCAATACGACTGGAAGCTGATTTAAGTAACCTAACAGGCACACAAGAATTGGTCTCATTTGAACCCAATGATATTATTCAATTTGTTCGTCTAAAACTATTTGTCAATAACAAACGAATCAATGAAATTTCAATCAACATTGATAAAGAAAAACTCGTACAAACAGCAACCAATACTGAAGTAGAGCTCGAAACACCAGATGAAGTTAAGAAAAAACAAGCAATTATTATCAAAAAATATCGCCCGGTTTCTATCGCTAATTTGAAAAATTTTAATGGTTTCAGAGTTAAAATTAAAACGGATAAAGGTAAGCAGTTTAAAGGTACTTTGAAGGTAAGTAATCCCAAAATATATGAGATAGTCTCTCGTTTACGTTCAGGGAATATTAGCTATCACGTGCCTGTAAAAACAATAACAAAAGCAGAAGTTTTTAACTAAATGAGCCACCTATTTTTAGATGCTACCTTCAAGTCCGAGTAAAAAAATAGTATGACTTCTCAAACTATTATTTTTAGGCCGCTAACCTTTTTAAGACTTTATACATTGCACCGGTAAGTGTTGTTAAGTCATTTGCCTGAATAATATAAGGCGGCATTATGTAGACAAGTTTGTTAAACGGTCGAATCCAGACACCCTCTTTAACAAAAGAAGCCTGCATGGCTTTCATATCTACCGATTCTTTAAGCTCAACAACACCGATAGCGCCTTTAATACGCACCTCTTCAACAATAGATAACTCCTGACAAATAGATAACTCATCCTGCAATTGTGCTTCAATTTTTTTGATCATCTTTTCCCAGGGAGATGCCAGTAACAAGTCAATACTGGCATTGGCAACCTGACAAGCCAGTGGATTAGCCATAAATGTTGGACCATGCATTAGAACACCCACACCATCTGCACTGATACCTTGAACAACTTTGGCTGTTGTCATGGTTGCTGCTAACGTCATATAACCGCCAGTAAGAGCTTTACCTAGACAAAGTATATCAGGCACAATATCAGCCTGCTCATAGGCAAATAAAGTCCCTGTTCGACCAAATCCTGTGGCTATTTCATCCAGGATTAGTAAAACATCATATTCATCACAGAGTACCCTCAGTTGTTGCAAGTATTCAATGCAGTAAAAACGCATCCCACCCGCACCTTGAACTAGAGGTTCAATGATAATGGCAGCAATCTCATGCTGATGCAATTTAAGCTGTTCTTCAACTGCATTAATATTATTTGAACCATCTATAGAACAGGTAGGTGCGTCTACAAAAAAATGCTCGGGCAAAACCCCTTGAAACATTTTGTGCATACCGTTAACAGGATCACAAACAGACATGCCTCCAAGAGTATCACCATGATAACCATTACGTACGGTTAGTAACTTTTGTTTCTGCACTTTTCCTTGAGCATACCAGTACTGGATAGCCATTTTTATGGCAACTTCAACAGCAACCGATCCCGAATCAGCAAGAAAAACATGCTGCAATGGTTCAGCAGCCATATCGATTAATTTCTTAGCTAAGGTCACAGCAGGAAGATGAGTAAGACCTCCAAACATAATATGAGACATTAATTGTAGTTGGTGTTGAACTGCTGCATTTAAGACGGGATGATTATAGCCATGAATTGCAGCCCACCAGGATGACATACCATCAATCAACTCACGGCCATCTGCTAATTTTAATTTAACACCATGAGCAGATTCAACAGGGTATGTTGGTAAAGGCTCTGTCATACTGGTATAAGGATGCCAGAGATGATTTTTATCAAACTCCAGCCAGTCAGATGTATTTTGAAAAAACATTTTACTCGTCTGGCTACTATGATTAATTAGAAATTCATTTATTAAAAAAACTATTTCCCCAGTCTACTGGTCTTATATGGATAGTGAAAATAGTTTTACCTAAAGAAATTAACTAAAGAAAAGTTCAGCTAATTTTTCACCAGGTTGCTCTGCACGCATAAATGACTCACCAACCAGAAAAGCATTCACTTTGTGCTTTCTCATTAATGCGACATCTTCAGGCAAATGAATTGCGCTTTCAGTCACAACAATACGATCATCAGGAATTTTATCTAATAATTCTATGGTCGTATTCAGTGTAGTTTCAAAGGTTCTTAAATTTCGATTATTAATGCCCATTAACCGAGTGGGGAGTTTTAAAGCTCGTTCTAATTCTTCTAAATCGTGAACTTCAACTAAAACATCTAGTTTCAATTCATGGGCTAATGCAGTAAATTCACTCAATTGACGATCGGTTAAACAAGCGACTATTAATAAAATTGCATCTGCACCAATTAAGCGAGCTTCATAGATCTGATAAGGATCGATAACAAAGTCCTTACGTAAAACAGGCAGTTGACATGAATTTCTAGCTTGTTGCAGATAAGAATCACTGCCCTGGAAAAAATCAATGTCGGTTAAAACAGATAAACAAGCAGCTCCACCTTTTTCATAGGATTGTGCTATTTCAGAAGGATTAAAATTTTCTCGAATAAGTCCCTTGCTTGGTGAAGCTTTTTTTATTTCTGAAATAACTGCAGATTGGCCAGAGCTTATTTTATTTTCAATTGCCTGTACAAATCCACGTACTTCTTGAGCATCACTAAGAGCGTCAATAACAGACTGCAAAGATCGAGTTGAACATAATGCATCGACTTCTTCACGCTTGCGATTTAAAATTTTAACTAAAATATCAGGAGGATTGGCTTTGTTCATATATTCCAAATTTATTTTTTCGTTAGATTTAACTGGCAAATGATTGAGTAAAACTAGCCAGTTTATTCATTTTTTCTTTAGCTGCGCCTGATTTTATAGCCTGACGTGCTTTCTCAATTCCTTCTTCAAAGGAATTTGTCAAACCAGCGCAATAAATAGCTGCACCTGAATTAAGTGTCACAATATCTCTGGCCGCACCAGGTTTATCAGCTAAAACATCTTGCACCATTGCCAAGGACTCTTCTGCACCATTGACAATAATGTCATCAATCTTAGCACGCGTCATTCCAAATTGTTCTGGAGTAATTGTGTATTGTTTCAACTCACCCTGCTTTAACTCACAAACATAAGTTTCATCAGCCATGCTGATTTCATCCATACCATCAGCTGAATTGACCACCATAACATGATCACTACCCAAATTTTTAAGGACATTGGCCAATGGTTCAAGCCAATGTTTGTCAAAAACACCAAGTAATTGATTAGGTGCTCCTGCAGGGTTTGTTAATGGTCCTAATAAGTTAAACATCGTTCTGATAGCCATTTCTTTACGCGGTCCAATGGCATGTTTCATAGCACTATGGTGTAGTGGTGCAAACATAAAACCAATGCCCAATTCTTTAATACATTGTTCAACCTGATGCGAGCTAATATTAAGATTAATTCCTGCTGCTTCAAGAATATCAGCACTGCCAGAGGTACTACTCACGGAACGACTCCCATGTTTAGCAACAATCCCACCTGCAGCCGCAACAACAAAACAAGAGGTTGTTGATACATTAAAAGTATGTAACCCATCACCTCCAGTACCAACAATATCAATGATGTGTTCACCTTCAACATTAACTGGGGTCACTAATTCACGCATCACGCTCGCAGAAGCAGTTAATTCATCAACCGTTTCCCCTTTCATGCGCAAAGCAACCAATAGTGCAGCAATTTGTGCAGAAGTCGTTTCACCCGTCATAATTTGACGCATAACGTTTTCCATATCCAGGATATTAAGATCCTGATTTTCAACTGCATGTGCAATGGCTGTTTTAATATCCATTTATTAATCCTTTACTTTGAGAGGCTAAAGTTTTATACATTTAACTTTCCAGAAACGTTTGTAGCATTTTATGACCGTGCTGACTCAGAATAGATTCAGGATGAAATTGTACACCTTCAATTAACAGTTCTTTATGACGAACTCCCATAATTTCATCCATATTACCCTGTTCATCTTCAGTCCATGCCGTGATCTCTAAACAATCTGGAATAGTGCTTTTATCTATCACTAAAGAATGATATCGAGTGGCTTCAAAAGGTGACTCTAAAGAATTAAAAACACCTTTGTCATTGTGATGCATCATTGATGTCTTACCATGCATAATTTCTTTAGCATGAACAATTTTTCCACCAAACGCCTGACCAATACTTTGATGCCCTAAACAAACACCGAGTATTGGAATTTGGCCAGAGAAATATTGAATTGCTTCAATAGAAATTCCAGCTTCATTCGGTGTGCAAGGTCCTGGAGAAATCATTAAATGATCAGGAGCCATTTTTTCAATATCTGTCACAGTGATTTCATCATTGCGAAAGACTTTAACATCTGCTTTTAACTCACCAAGATATTGCACCAGGTTATACGTAAAGGAGTCATAATTATCAATCATAATTAACATATCACTTCTCCCCAGTACACTGATTATTAGCATTTGAGTCTAGCCCACACTCAGCCATAGCAACTGCTCTAAAGACACCCCGTCCTTTATTCATTGTCTCATCCCATTCATTTTGAGGCACTGAATCAGCAACAATTCCAGCGCCTGCCTGAATATGCAATTGTTTATCTTTAATAACAGCTGTTCGAATGGCAATCGCAGTGTCCATATTTCCAGACCATGAAATATAACCAACAGCACCAGAATAAATACCTCGCTTTACAGGCTCTAATTCATCAATGATTTCCATAGCACGAATTTTGGGTGCACCACTAACAGTTCCTGCGGGGAATGTTGCTTTCAATGCATCCATAGTTGTCATTTTTTTGTTCAACTCACCTTCCACATTTGAAACAATGTGCATCACATGAGAGTAACGTTCGATGATCATTTTATCAGTGAGTTTCACCGTACCAATTTCAGATACCCGGCCAGCATCATTGCGTCCAAGATCAATCAACATCAAATGTTCAGCCAGTTCTTTAGGATCAGACAATAAATCTTCTTCTAGCTGTTTATCTTCTTCTTCAGTCTTCCCTCTTGGCCTGGTTCCAGCAATAGGACGCACAGTAATTTTTCCGTCTTCAACACGAGTTAAAATTTCTGGGGATGAGCCAACGATATGAAACTCACCTAAATCCAGAAAATACATGTAGGGTGATGGATTAAGGCTTCGCAATGCTCGATAAAGATCCAGTGGTGGCGCATTAAATGGGATAGACATGCGTTGTGAAACCACAACCTGCATGGCATCCCCTTCAACAATGTAATCCTTAATTCGAGCCACAGCATTTTTAAAGCCATCTTCAGTAAAGCCAGAAACAAAATCACTTTCCTTAACTTTAGTTACCGTAGAATGCGCTTGATAAGCCGTGTCAGATTGGCGTAATTTATTGGCCAGTTCTTTTAGTCGTTGAGTCGCTTTTTCCCACTCAGATTCAGCGATAGAAATATTTAATTGCGCTTCATTTTCAGCAACAGGCTGATCAAAGTGAGCATGAACAATCAGATATAATTTACCACTAAGATTATCAAAGACCAGGACTTCTTCTGAAACCATTAGTAAAATATCTGGCGTTCCAAGTGGATCATCTTTACCTTTTGATTTTAGCCTCGGTTCAATATAACCAATCGTTTCATATCCAAAATACCCAACAAGCCCTCCAGTAAAACGAGGTAGGTTTGTTTGTTCCGAAAGGTGCTCTGGAATATTATATTGCTGTTGATATTCTTCAATCCAGCTCAGAGGATCTGAGTGGTTTAACTCATCAATAAGCTGACCATCATGGGTCACTTTAATTAAACTATCTTCAACAGTAATAATGGTTTTACAGGGAAGGCCAATAATAGAATAGCGACCCCATTTTTCTCCGCCCTGGACTGATTCCAATAAATACGAATAGGGACCTGAAGCTAATTTCAGGTAAGCGCTCAGAGGGGTATCTAAATCGGCAAGAATTTCATGAACAACTGGAATTCGGTTATACCCTTCTCCAGCAAGTTTAACAAATTGTTCTTTAGTAACAATAGACATAATAATCACTCAAAAAATAACAAATGAATTTTGTTTTTGTGACAAACCAACAACTAAAATAAAAATAGATATCGACTCACAAAAATAGAGAGACAGCTTAAACTATAAGCTTTAAATTCCAGAAATAAACTCAGATACTTAATTTTCTGATTCAGTTTTGGAGATTAAAGCAAGCGTATTAGCGTGACCATCGCTCTTTCATTTGTTTTTTATTGAGTAATTGCATATCTTTCTCTACAAATTAAGGTTATCTATATTAAGAGTTTTAAACGGATTATAAAAGCTCTTTTAACTCAGCCATCGAGTCAATAACAACATCAGGATTTGACTCTCTAATATCCACACCATGATTATAACCATAACTCATGCAAATAATTTGAAAACCTGCCGCACGAGCCGCCTTTACATCACTGATTGAATCACCTAGCATTAAAGAATCTTCTGGTAAAACACCCAGTTTTTCAGCGGAATAAACTAATGGCATTGGATCAGGTTTTTTCTTCTCCAGTGAATCGCCACTCACAATCGATTCAAAATAATCAAACAAACCCAGATCTTTTAACAATGGATGTGTAAAAGCTTCTGCTTTATTCGTCACACAGCCTAGCTTATATCCAGCTTGTTTAAGATATTCAACACCTTCTTTGACCCCAGGATAAAGACAACTGCGTTTTGATGTATTCTCTGCATACAAATCCATAAAGATTGGATATGCCTTATTAAATAGTGCTTCATCTGGTTCACCGTCTAATTTTCCAATCAGAGCACGACGAACTAAACGTTCCACACCATTACCAACCCAATGACGAACCTCTGCTTCACCATGGGGTGCCATATCAATGGCTTTAAGCATTTCATCAACACAAAAAGCCAAGTCTGGCACACTGTCAACCAATGTACCATCAACATCAATAAGCACCATCTTGGGCTTTTTAACTGCATTATTAATGGTAGCCAAAATTATTTACCAACTTTAGCAAGTTCTGCACGCATCTGATCAATGGTGTCTTTGTAATCATCAGTATTGAATATTGCAGAACCTGCAACAAACATATCAGCACCAGCTTCAGCAATTTCAGCAATGTTATTAACTTTAACACCACCATCAATTTCTAAACGAATGTCATAACCACTTTCATCAATCATTTTACGTGCTTCACGTAATTTATTCAGAGTCTCTGGAATAAAACTTTGACCACCAAAACCAGGATTAACAGACATAAGTAATACCACATCAACTTTATCCATAACATGCTTCAATAAAGACAAAGGCGTCGCAGGATTAAAAACCAAACCAGACTTACAGCCAGACTCACGAATTAATGACAAACTACGGTCAATATGCTCTGAAGCTTCCGGGTGAAAAGTAATATAACTTGCACCAGCTTTCGCAAACTCAGGAATAATCGCATCAACAGGTTTAACCATCAAGTGAACATCAATTTCCTGTTTAATACCATGATTTCTCAATGCTTCACAAATCATTGGTCCAATTGTCAAAACAGGCACATAGTGATTGTCCATGACATCAAAGTGGATAACATCAGCACCGCTGTCCAAAACGTTAACACACTCTTCACCAAGACGAGCGAAATCAGCAGATAAAATAGATGGTGCAATTAAAGACTTTGCCATGACAAATCCTCATAAAGTTATTAAACTGTGAGAAGTGTTGTCCTTTGTGTATATTAAAGAGACAAAAACCCACATCCAAAAAATATAAACGACCATTTTAAACGATTATTATGAATATTTCAGCAATTAATCCTCGATTTACGCTTAAAAAAAGATTTTTAGGCATTCTCACCAGCCTTATATTCCTTATGGTTGATGGGGTTTTTGCTGAGAATATCAGCAGTGAAAAACGCTGGGCTGAACAACTTCGCGATAATATTGTCATCGGTGAACCCATCGATCTTCCTCTTACCGGAGCAAAGTCGGGTGCGACAAGTTCAGCCACTGAAAATACTTTTTTTAGTATATTTACACCTCATACTACTGCAGCACCTAAAGGTGCAGTCATTTTAATGCACGGTACCGGAGCTCATCCTGATTGGAGTGATATTATTCACCCATTGCGTTCAGAACTGCCTGATAAAGGCTGGGCTACTTTATCAATACAATTACCTTTAGCTTTACCTGAGAGAAAAGACGATGAGAGTTTAAAAAAAGTTATTGAATCATCCACTCCAAGAATAGAAGCAGCAATCAATTATCTGTCATCACAAAAATATGGTCGTATTATTATAATTTCTCATAGTTTTGGCAGTTTAATGGCGCTTAATTTCTTACAGCTTAAAGTAGATGCAGTAAGTCCGGAAGGCATTCCTCTTATAAGCGCAGCAGTGATCATTGGTACACCATCATCAGGTTCTGAAGCACCATTCAATAGCCCTGCTATGATTGAAAAAATTAAAATACCTTTACTTGACCTGTATGGCAGCAATGATTTAGACAAAGTGCTACGCTCTGCTAAAGCAAGAAAAGTAGCTGCTAATAAAGCTAAAAATAAAAAATACAGACAATCACAAACCATTGGTGCAAATCATTTTTATAATGGACTAGACAGTGAACTGATTATCTATATTGCTAACTGGCTTAATAAAACATTTTCACCCTAATCCTTTTCAAAGATAATATTAGACTCATTTCTTATTTGGCTGTAAGCTCTTATCCAGATATAATACGCCAAGTTTATTTTATTATTTTTGGGGCTTCATATGAGTTATTCTCTTCCATTTACACTTCATTTACTTGGGGCAACTATCTGGGTAGGCGGTATGTTTTTCGCACACATGATACTTAGACCGTCCGCAGTTGAAAAACTTGAACCTCCCCATCGTTTACCACTTTGGGTCGCAGTTTTTGGACGATTTTTCTTCTGGGTCTGGATTGCTGTAGCAACAATTCTTATCACTGGCTACTGGATGGTTTTTGATGTTTTCGGCGGACTACTTGGTTTAAAAGCACTCTATATACAGATCATGCACGTTATTGGGCTGATTATGTCAGGTATTTTTGTTTATATTTTCTTTGTCCCTTACCAGAAATTAAAACTTGCTGTGGCAAATAAAGAATATCCTGTTGGCGGAGCACTAATGAATCAAATACGTCAGCTGGTAACAACAAATCTTGTTTTGGGTTTGATTACAGTTATTGTGGCAAGTGGCGGGAAATATATTAACTTTTAAAGAAGTCTGTAGTTCACTACCGAAGTAATTGCGTAATAAAGAATGCTTCGGTAATAGAGCTGACAAAATATTATCTACTTTTTACGGCTATCCTTTACCATTTCATAAGCAGCTTTAATTTGCTGTGTTTTTTCCGTCGCCATCTGAATCATTTCTTCAGGTAAGCCCTTAGAAACCAGTTTGTCTGGATGATGTTGATTCATTAAACGCCGATAAGCTTTTTTTACTTCTGCATCAGTAGAGGAAGCAGCAACACCTAACATATCATAAGATTCTTTAAGTAACTCAGACTGGCTCTTGTGTGTATCACCTTGTCCATAATGATATCGATTACCACCCAGACCAAGGTTTGAACTCACTAAAGTAATAAGTTGTTCAACATGTCGTGTAGTGAACCCCAAACGTTGAGCTATTTTATTAATAATCAGACGTTCTTCAGAATCGATCTTACCATCAGCCAGAGCAGCATGAAGCTGAATTTCAAGAAACATCTGTAGCAGAGTTGTCTTTCGATGTGCGACTTGTTTAAATTGAAATAAGACACCTTCCAGATCAAAATCAGACTGCTTCCCTTTATTAAATAGATCGATGGCTGCTTTCTTTTGTTCAGCATCCAGCTTCATATGATCCATGATCTGCTTTGCCATGGCAATTTCATCTTTGCTCACTACACCATCAGCTTTCGCAATATGCCCCATGATAGAAAAAGTAGCTGAGAAAAAAGCAGCCTGAGTCAATTCATTATTATTTTCTAAACCATCTTGCATTGGTTTATCAACTAATTTATGACCAATCACACCACCAATTAATAATCCAAGTGGTCCGCCCATGGAAAAACCCACAGCTCCACCTAAAAATTTACCCCACCAACTCATTTCATTATCCTCATGCACTTCTCTATTTGGTCTAGAAATTTAAAAACGGTTAAATCATACCAAAAACAACCCACTTATTGAATTTTATGTTAGCGTATTGTTCAATATATTATAAACACTCATAAAAGAACTGAAAAAATGACTCAATCAAATTGTCTATTTTGTAAAATAGTCGAAAAAACAATACCTGCAAAAATTGCCTATGAAGACGAACAAATTATTGCCTTTCATGATATTGCTCCACAGGCCCCAATTCATATTCTTATCATTCCAAAAACACATATTGCAACACTCAATGATTTTACTGAAGCACAATCCCAACTTCTTGGACATATGATGTTAACAGCCAAAAGTTTAGCCCATGAAATGGGTGTCGCAGAAGATGGCTATCGTTTAAATATGAACTGTAATCACCATGGAGGACAAACTGTTTTTCATACTCATTTGCACCTTCTTGCAGGAAGACAGTTTGGGTGGCCTCCTGGTTAGGTTAAAACATATTTGAATGTACACAAAATAAATAACCCGGAGAAATTAAAATTATTACAACATAGCAATTTATTTTAATCATTTGTAGTTAAGTTAAAAAAAACTCATCATCAGGATAATGCTTTCTAAGAAATAGAATTTCAAAAAAGCCTAATCACTTAAATGAATAATAACGGTTCTTTGGCCACTGTTTTTTCGATGCTCCCATAAATACAAACCTTGCCAGGTACCTAATGCCATTTTATGTTGCATAACAGGAATCGCAATTGAAGTTGCAGTTATAGCTGATTTAATATGAGCAGGCATATCATCAGCACCTTCAAAGGTATGTGTATAGAGTGGATCATTTTCACAAACCAAACGATTCAACCAGTTTTCTAGATCACGTCGTGCAGAAGGGTCTGCATTTTCCTGAATAATTAAACTGGCAGATGTATGTTGCACAAACACCGTACATAAACCTTCTTTCACATTTGAACGACCTACAACCTGATTAACCTGTTCTGTTATTTCATGTAAGCCTTGAGCTGAAACCCCTATTTTTATCGATTCAATCACATTTTTTCCTTTTTTATGGCTTTTATTAATGGAAAAAGCTAAATAAATGCTTTTTTTTTAATATTTTGCTATTTTTATCATAAAAAAACTATACATATCTTATATCTATGATTATGCTTACATCATAGATTAATATTTAGTCTATTTTATTTGAGCCTACGCATTAAGTCTTTAAACGTTATTAAATTAAATTGAAAAAAAGTGGAGTCCATCATGGCCGTTAAAAAGAAAGCTGCAACCAAAAAGAAAGTTGTTGCAAAGAAAAAAGTTGCCGCAAAAAAGAAAGTAGTCGCTAAGAAAAAAGTAGTTGCTAAAAAGAAAGTAGCTGTTAAGAAAAAAGCTGCACCAGCTAAAAAAGCAGTGAAAAAAGCAGCGCCTGCTGCTAAAAAAGCAAAAACAACTGCGATTCAAAATAAAATGACTAAATCTCAAATCTTAACTGAAATTGCAGAGAACACAGACATTAGTAAAAAAGATGTTGCAACTGTTCTAGCAGAGTTAGATTTACTCATTGAACGTCATATCAAAAAACGTGCATGTGGTGAATTCTTATTACCAGGACTTTTAAAAATTGTTACTGTTAAAAAGCCTGCAGTTAAAGCAAGAAAAGGTGTAAATCCTTTCACTGGTGAAGAAATGATGTTCAAAGCGAAAAAAGCAACGACAGTTGTCAAAGTCCGTGCGCTTAAAAAATTAAAAGAAATGGCCATCTAGTTCATTCCCCTTTAACTCAATATTTCAAACACACTTTGAAACATTGAGTTAAAGGAATTTTTCCCCTTCCATGACTATTATATTTAAGTCTAAATATTCACCTTATAAGCATCTCATCATTTTTTTTTAGTTTACATTGAATTTCACAGTTTTTTTGTCTACATTTTACTTCAATGGTGAATTTTTCAATTGACTCATTAATTGATTAAGTCATTTTATTAAACACCAGGTAATACCAGACTATGAAAATCGACCCTAAGGGAGATATAGAATGCCTTGTAACTATCAAGAGCTAGAAATAAAATCACTGGAGGTTGCTGCAACCTTATGTGAACCAAAAGGTTTTCCAGGAGGCACTGTCAGCCTAGAAGATCCTGCAATAAAAGTAATGACAGACTTAAAAATTGTCTCTGCAGTCACAATTTCACCCTCATGTACTTTAGATGAAGCAACGGATCGCATGCTGAAACTAAAGGTCAAATTATTATTTGTTACTGATTCAAAAAATAGAATTATTGGGCTCATTACTTATAGTGATATACAAGGTGAAAGACCCATACAGTTTCAACAAGCTAATGGCGTTTCCAGAAGCGAAATATGCGTCCTGGATATTATGACAGGAATCGAAACAATTGATGCAATAGACTGGTCTGTCATTGAAAAATCACGCGTAGGTGATATTGCAATGACCATGAGAAAACTCAACCGCCAGCATGCTTTAGTTTTGGAACACCCCAGTGAAGACATCTACCAAATTCGCGGAATTTTCTCCATTAGCCTACTGAGTAAATCATTAGGTATCAATATTGAAACAACAGAAGTTGCTCAAACCTTTGCCGAGTTCGAACGAGTTTTAGGGTGTGGTACTTAAGAAACAACCGAAAATATTACCCAGAGTCTTTTTCTAACTGTTCAATAATATCTAGATATTGTTTTTCTTTCTTGCTCCAGGAATTCATTATAAAAGCAATTAGGATAATGACTAGAAACAATGCCGATATCGCAGTAGCACCAGTGACTGCCAGCACTGCGATATCTGTTAATTGTGTTAAATCAATACCACTATCACTTTTTGCTTTTAAAAGTGCTAAAACAGTCTTAGGATTAACAAGCTCTGGTTTAAAAAAATACGTCAGTCCCCATGCTACAGCGGTTGAAAATCCAATGCTCCAGGTGATATAACCTGAAATTTTTTGAAACAACGACCTTTTGAAGATAAATTGTTTTTGAGTCTCTGTAAGCATAAAATACCTTTAAATCCAAACATAACCATTCAAAACATGAAATTTTTTTCATAAAACACTTATTTTTTGAATGTCCAAGCCCCATATTATAGCCTAACAATCACTGTGATAAGGGATAGTAAGACAAAAATTTTTCAATAATCTCTTCACTTTAAAGAGAACACTAGCTAACACCTTAATCTTAAATTTAGAAAATAAACACTTTACAAACTTATGTCAAAAAAAGATTTTTATAAAATACTTGGTGTCAATCGTAATGCCAGTGATGCCGATATAAAAAAACAATACCGTAGACTTGCCAGAAAATATCATCCGGATGTCAGCAAAATTAATGATTCTGAGTCTAAATTTAAAGAAGTGAGTGAGGCTTATGATGTTCTAAAAGACAAAGAGAAACGAGCAAACTATGATCGTTTTGGCTCTGCAGATGGAAATCCTTTTCAAGGTGGAGGCGGTGGTGGCTTTACTCCCCCTCCTGGTGGTGCCAACTTTGGTGGGTTTGGACAAGGCAGTTTCAGTGATATATTTGACAATATGTTCTCAAACTCACGTGGCGGTCAGTTTAATGGTCAAGAAGATACCTATAACAGACAAAGACAACAACGACGACCTCAAAAAGGACAGGATCAAACCGTATCAATATCCGTTGATCTTGATGACTCTTATCATGGAGCCCATCGTTCTTTAAATGTCCATATACCTGGCACAACAGGCACCAAGAAGTTGAAAGTGAAGATCCCAAAAGGGATAAAAGAAGGCCAAAAAATCCGCCTAAGCGGACAAGGTGGCCCAGGACAAATAAAAGGTGATCTCTTTTTAGAAGTTAAATTCAATCGCCATAAACATTTTACCTGTGATGGTAAGGATATTAACCTTATTTTGCCAATCTCACCATGGGAAGCTGCTTTAGGAACAAAATTATCTATCCCAACTTTAGGGGGAACGGTAGAAATGAAACTATCACCTGGAACTAAAGGTGGTAAAAAGTTGCGCCTCAAAGGTCGAGGACTTCCTGGTAAAAACGCTGGAGATCAATACGTTGTTCTACAGATTATGACACCTGAAGCCAATACTGATGAACTCAAGGTACTCTACGAAAAAATGCAGGAAATAAGCCACTTTAACCCTAGAGAAAATTTTTAGAAAGAGCAGTGAACTAAATAATTATGGAGCAGTCAGATTAAATAACTCACTACAAATAAAAGATAATATTGATTATGACCCTTATATCCTTAACAAAAAAAATAAGCAAAAACCAATATTTGTTCTCTGGCATATTGATTATACTATTCTCAACGTTTTTTATTAATCATTTATACGCATTACCAACACACGACAGCCAAAATAAACAACTTCCCACACTGGCTCCCATGCTGGAAAAAATAACGCCTGCCGTGGTGAATATATCAACAAAAGGGAAGTTAAAGTCTCGTAATCAAAACTACAATCAATTACCTGATATTCTCAACGATCCTTTTTTTAAACATTTTTTTAAGTTTAACGAGCCTCGTCATCAACAAAGACCTCAGCAACAAATACAGGCACTTGGTTCAGGCGTTATTGTTAATGCCCAAAAGGGATACATTCTCACTAACAACCATGTTATTGATAATGCGAGCGAAATTCTTGTCACCCTGAGTGACGGACGCAAACTGGTAGCAGAACTGATAGGAACAGATCCACAAACAGATATTGCAGTATTAAAAGTCAATAGCAACAATTTGACGGAAGTTAAATTTTCTAACTCTGATCACTTACGAGTGGGGGATTTTACATTAGCTATAGGACATCCATTCGGTTTAGGGCAAACCGTCACCTCTGGTATTGTTAGCGGCCTTGGACGAAGTGGACTTGGTATAGAAGCTTATGAAAATTTTATTCAGACAGATGCTTCTATAAATCCAGGCAACTCTGGTGGCGCATTAGTCAACTTACATGGTGAACTCATCGGTATCAATACCGCCATTTTTTCTCAAAGTGGCGGCAACATTGGTATTGGCTTTGCCATCCCTGTCAATATGGCAAAATCAGTCATGAATCAACTTATCAAGCACGGAACAATTCAACGAGGACTCCTTGGAGTACAGGTACAAGATCTCACTCCTGAACTTGCCTCTGCCTTTGGTGTCGATGTTACCGAAGGTGCAATTGTTGCACAGGTCATACCAAATTCTGCCGCCAGTCAGGCTGGTGTTAAAGCAGGAGATATTATTATCAAAGTAAATAATAGAGAGATTAATAACTCATCAGCTCTACGCAATTTTATTGGCTTAAAGCGTCCTGGAGAGTCAGCTAAGCTCACAATTATTCGAGGTAAAAAAACCTTAAAAATAAAAGCAATCATTGGAGGAGAAAAGATTATATCTACCAATAAACCATCGACTCTCTCTCCAGCCCAGACCTCAAATGGCCAGCAATTACACCCCGCTTTAGAAGGTGCACAGTTTGCTCAAAATGGTAAAAACAAAGAGGTTCAGGTAGTAAATGTAACTCAGGCTTCACCAGCCTGGCAAGCTGGCTTACGGAATGGTGATGTCATTTTAGCCATTAATCGCAAATTAATTCACTCTATCAATGATCTCAAAAAGCAAGCTATTGTCAAACAAAATCAAGCAATTGCTTTGAATATACGACGAGGTAATTCTGCTTTGTTTCTGGTTTTGAGATAAGCAATGTGTTTGGCAGATTATTCAAACCACTTTCACTAAATAAAAGTCAGGCTATTGATTGTCAAGTTGTTGTGCAGCGTATTGTTTTAATTCTGAACTAATATCAATACTATTTAAGGCTTGTTTAAATGCTTTTAATGCATTATTTTCTTCACCTGTACCTCGATAAGCCAGGGCAATGCCTATCCATAGCTCACCTTTATTTGGCTCAAGCTCTAAGGCTTTTCTATAAGAAATAATTGCATTATCATATTTTTTTCTACGCTGCTGAAGATTTGCTAGCAATGAATAATAATCTGCATCCGGCGATACACGCTTTATATTTTCCTCTAATAATTGTATTGCAGCACTTTGATTTGAAACCATTAACTGCCCGGCCTGATAGACAATATCTTCAGAAGATTTCTTTTGAGTTGATTTGATAGGCGCTTTTACTTTGACATTCGATGCCTTTACTTTAACAAGAGGTTTTTTTTCTAGTTTTATCGATTCTATATTTTTAGTCTTGACTTTAACCACTTCCATTTTCTTGGCTGATTCTTTTTTCTCTAACTTTTGCTCAGCTTTTTCATAGGTTTCAATCTTGACCGAGGGCTGCTTATAAACTTTTTTCGCATTTACTTTTTCAATAGCTACAATGTTCTTATCAGCCTGCAGTTTTTCTTTTTGTTGCTGAACACTCTTTTTAATCTCTTCAGTCTGGATTGCATCAATCATAGGAGCAGCCACTGTTTCAATTTCAGAGAGCTCCTTTGGTAAATCAGGAAAGACAACTTCCTGTGTTTTTGTCGTGTGCTTTTCATCTAACGGATATAAATTCTTAATCAAAGTATTTTCATTAGTTCCCTCTTTGAAAAGTAAAGGGCTGTATAAATAAATCATTAGAGCAAGAGCAATAAGAACTGGCACTGTAAACCACCAGAGATTAAATTGTTTTTTGGCAACGATATTAACTTCATCAATGTAATGATTAGAAATTGAATCTTTAGCTTTACGCTGTTCCAAATCACGGAGCATTTGATTAATCACACTCACAATAAAATCCTATAAGTGACTGCCAATACTCCCATGAGAACCAATCCACTCAGAACCCACCTGTAGGAATAGGTGTGTTGTGTTTTCTCAACATAAGCATCTTCTGTGTCTGCAATAGCTTCTTTCATAATTGACCTGGTAATTTGTCTCTCACCTTTTCCATAACAAAGAATCAGAGATTTATGCACAATCACATTAACCAGTCGAGGAATACCTCTACTATGACTATGCAGTAACTTAAGTGCTGACAATTGAAACAGCTCTCCATTGGTATACCCTGCTATTGTTAATCGATAACTAATATAGGAAATCATCATATCCATATCCAGGCGTTTTAATTCAAATGAAAAACTCACTCGTTGTCTGAACTGTCTTAGATGTCTTGATTTAAGCTTTTCATCTAATTCAGGCTGACCAAATAGGACAACCTGTAACAGCTTGCTCTTCTCCGTTTCCAAATTTGTGAGCAACCTCAAAGCTTCAAGCGTCTTATCTGGCATTGCTTGTGCTTCATCAATACAGAGAATTACTTTTTTATTATCATTGTAATGAGACATTAATTTAGACGTGATTAATTGCTGTAAAGTATATTCATTGGCTGAGACTGGAAACTTGATATCCAACTCTTTTGCTAGAGCCAGAGTAAGAGTTTTTGATGAAATGTTTGGGTTGGGAATATAACTGGTAATGATGTCATCAGAGACGCTATTGAGCAATTTTCGACAAAGAAGAGTTTTGCCTGTGCCAACCTCTCCTGTGACTTTAATAAAACCTTCACCATTTTTAACAGCGACCATCAAAGTCTCTAAAGCATCTTTAAAGGGACCTGAATCAAGAAAAAAACTGGTATCTGGAGTCAGCGAAAAAGGTTCTTTATTCAGATTAAAAAAATCAAGATACATTTTAAGTCACGTAAACATGCATAAATTTTACTATTTAAACCAGTTAGAAGGCTCTTTCGTTGATGGACGGCCACTGACATCATATTTTTCTAAACGTCTAAAGCGTTCTTGAGTTTCTTGTAAAGAATCATTTATCGCTTTGTTAGTATCTAAGTACGTGGCTTTAAGCATAATCACTAACTCTGATTTAACAGCCAGTTCACGTTGATGTTTAAAAGCATTACCGATTAAAGGTAAGTCACCAAAAAAAGGCACACTGGCATTATCATCTGTAGCCTTAGTACTCATTAAGCCACCGATAATTACCATCTGACCATTTTGAGCACGAATAACACTATCTGATTCTCTAATGGTACTCTTTGCCAAAGGTAAAGTAATATTTAGATCATCAGAAAAAGACAATGAACGGGGATCATCTGTCACATTACTAATAGATGGATGAATATGTAAAACAATTTCACCTGACTCATCAATTTGTGGGGTTACATCTAAAGCCACACCTGAAAAGAAAGGCGTTAATTCAACATCGGGAATTTCACTAGCACTACCATCCGTACCTGAAGTATTACTGGAATTGAGATCAGTCACATAATAACGATCCGTTCCTACTTTGATCACTGCTTTTTGGTTATTCATAGTTGAAATTCTAGGGCTGGATAAAACCTGAACATTACCCTGTGTACCCAAAAGCTCAATCATCGCCTGAAAATCATTTAGATCCAGTGCCAAAGCAAAAACGCCTCCAAAGGGACTTGATAACTCCCCACCTAAAGATTTTAGTCCGCTACTCACGGCTGAAGTGTCAGAAGAGAGAGTAGAAGCAATAGTATTAACTCCTATTTGACCTGCAGTAATTGTCTTGCCATCTCCTGGCTTACCGAGTGCAGCCCAGCTGATACCTGCCTGAAAACCATCTGATAATTCCACTTCAACTATTTTTGCTTCTAATAACACCTGTCGTCCAACAATCATCTGAGTGGCTTCTAAAAATTCTTCTACTCGTAATAGTTCATCAGGCATAGCTTTGACCAAGACCACACCCGTTTGTGGATTAACAACTATGTCACGTCCTGATTCATCACCAATAATAGTTCTCAAAGAAGTGGCTAACTCTGTCCATAAATCCACCTTAAATTCTGTTGTTAATTGTGTACCAAATTTTGTATTTGCAGTTCCACTATTAGAACTGGAAGAAGAAGATGATGATGATGAATCATCTGATGAGTCATCATCAGATTTAGTTATTTGTCCAGAACTGACATCAATTGTTGAAGAACCAGTTCTGATCAGATTAAGATAATTTATTCGAAATAATCGTGTTTGCATCGAATTAGGATAGATAAAATAATGGTTGCCTTTTTTCTTATAATCAAAGCCATAAATCTCTTTCACAACCATGAGAACATCAGGAACAGTCACATCTTTTAAATTCAACGTAATATTTCCGCTCACACCTGGATGAACAATAATATTAATACGAGTATCTTCTACTAATCCCATATAAAACTGTCTTGCAGGTAACTCACTGACAGCGACATCAAAACGACTTTCTTTTCTAGTATTTTTTCTTTGAGAGCTTGGTGGCAATAAAGCATCCAGAACTATATTGTTTTCATGTTGTTGATTGGTTTTCTTTTGAGACTGTTCGGCAAGTTTTTTATTTTGTTCCAAAGCACTGGTAAAAGCATCATCAATTTCACTATTATCTCGAGCCGGGGGTAATTCTTTTTCTAAAGAACAACTCGTCACACTCAATAACGTGATACAAATGGTAATCATAATAAGCACTTGTTGGACTAACTTAGGTTCTTTTAACATAAAAGTATTTCTTTTTTTAATTCTTATATTGCTTAATAGAAGGCATGATATTTATTTTAGTAATACTGCCTTCAACGAGTAAATGTACACTATCAGATTGAATGGTTAGAACTTCTGCTCCATCAACGCTGTCACCCATTTTTACTTTTTGACCATTAACTATAGCTATTTGATTTTTTTTACTAATGTATATTTGTGATACTTTAAAAACACTATTTGTTTGATGATTCTCATTATCCATTACATTTTCAGATATTCTTACTGCAGGTCGTGTTGGATCCGTTAAATCATCTTCAAGTTCCTGAGCAAACAAATAAGACGAGCTAAATCCCATAGTAATAAAAAATGCAAAAAAAGTAATTGAAAATGATGTCAGATTAAACACTTAGCCACCCATCTTTTAGACTAAAGGTATGTACTTTTATTTGTACTTTAACTTTAGGATATTCTAACACCTCAAGCTTGACCTGATCCCAAAAGATTTTCCATTCTAACGCTTCAAGGCTGGTGAGATAACTCAAGATATCAAGATACTTACCTTCTAATTGAAGTTCAAGAGAGTGCATAAAAATACCAGCTAGTCGAGGATCTCTTACTTCAACATTGTTATTATCTGTTTCTTTCTTTTCTGTATCCGCCTGACTAACAAAAGGAATAGCAGGCAAGTTATTAATCCTGATCAACTCTAATTGCTGATTATTTTGTAAAACATCATTCAACAGACTTGCCATATATTGTGGTGCAACCCTGCCTTGTAACCGCTCAAGAATTTTCCCATCAAAATCCTTTATCTCATTCTCAACAACACTTATTTCATTCTGAATTTTTTTACGCTTTGAATTTTTTAACAATCCATTAGCAAGTATCCGTCGAGTTTCCAGGTTAACAATTTGTTTTTGCATATCCGTTCGTTGACTCACCAATACTGATGTAGTCGTTTGTATTGGTGTAATTAAAAAAGTATCCCATATAACATAAATAATTGATAACACACCCAACAATACCAGTATTCTCTCTCTAGTAGAAAGATTATTTATCAAGCTTTGAAATAGGTTAAATTGTTTACTCATAAATTATATGACTTCATTATCCAGTTATCATGGGTTAGCTAGAGGTTCTTCTTTAAGGTTCTCTGTTTGTAAAACAAAATAAAGTGAATTATCTTTTTCTTCCTTTTTTACATTAAACAATTTAAAACTGACGCCTTTAAATGCAGACTCTTCGTTAAGAGAAGAAACAAAAACTGGAATATTTTTAGCATCTGAAGTTCGACCTTGTAGGGTAATTTGCTCCCCGCCTGAATAAACATCAATATTTTCAAACCAGATTGCTTCTATATTTTTTCTCGCTAGTGCAGAAAAATAAGTGGATAAGCCGCTATTATTTCCTCTCACCATTGTCGATAACTCATTCAAAGCATTTTGTTTACTTGTAAAAACATTCTTAAGATGCTTCAAACGATCCTGGTCTTTTTTTGAATCAGTTAGAGTTGCCACGGTTGCTTCAAGTTTCTCAACTGTTTCAGTCGTTTGCTCAAGTTGTGATTTAAGAGCTGTTACCTCATGTTGGAGAGTATTCTTTTTCCAAAACAGCATGCCATAAAATGCCATCATTAAAACACAAGTGACCAGTACAATAACTATCATCATTACAGCAGAAAAAGGTTCATTCTTAGAACTAGCAACAGGTTGATATAAATTAATTTGCTGTTGCATAATTTATTCTTGCACTCCCTGTATTGCTTCACTACGTAGTGCCAGTCCTATGGCATCAAAACAATGAGCCTGTAATTCAAGACTGAGGGGTTTGGCAACATCCAAGTGCTGATTAAAATCCAAAACTTCCACTTTAACACCGAGCATATCGTATATGTATTCAATCACTCCTGGTACTGCTTCAGGAATTGGTGCTAATATAATTTTTGCCACTGGTCGTTGATTGAAATGACTAATGTAATAATCCAATGAACGCTGAATTTCAAGAATAACTTCATCTATAATGAGCTTGCCTTGATCATTGAGTTCTGGTTTTGATTCCGTATCATTTGATAAATCAATGGAAACATCATCCATATCATGACTGTCCTCTGATTCAACAGCCTGTATTTCATCTATTGACAGTTCTATCTCTTCCTCTTGATGCTCAAATCCTGAATCTAAAACCTGAGTTAAACGATTGATACCAAAATCAATTTTTCGAGTAAGAAATAGTGTTGAATTTCGAGTTATCGTCAGTAAAC
>JAPHSW010000245.1 GCA_026196615.1 Gammaproteobacteria bacterium
ACACACATGGAGAATCATTTAGTCTTACTTTATAGATAAATTGTATAATAAAGAAAAACCTTATTTCCAAAAAGAGGAAACCGCAATACCTTGGGCACCTGATTGTTTGGCATCGTCAAGATCAGAAGCTTGCATACCACCCAACGCGTACACTGGACATTTCACCTGTTTAATCATTTGGGCAAATTTTTTCCAGCCAATACCTTCTAGTTCAGGATGACTTGCCGTAGGCTTCACAGGAGAAAGCATAAGAATATCAGCTCCCAGTTTTTCAGCTTGTTTCATTTCGTCCAGATCATGACATGAAACAGATAGTACCTGATGACTTGCTACAGGTCGATCCTCGTATTCAAATAAGACCTTTGAATTTAAATGGAGACCTGATGCATTGGTTTGTTCAAAAACATTTGCGCTAGTACCCAATAACAAAAGACACTCATACTGATTACATAGGGTTTCAGCAATTTCTACTAATGCTAAATATTCATCATTATCAATCGACTTCTGCCTAAATTGAACTATTTTTTTACTCTCAGATAAAGCATTTGATAATTTATTTTTAAAGTCATCATGATTCTCAAATTTACCTGTCATCATATAGTGTTCAGGTAATGATTCTATATTAAGTTCCACATTCAACTCCGAATTTATCTCAATCACTATTTCTGGAAAAATTTTTCCAGTTTCTTTCTTTTTTTAGTGTAGAACCACCAGGGATGTGGCTCTTCTCCTTCCATAAAATCAACAACCGACATAAAGACATCTATCACGCAGGGGTCTTTTCTTACACCAGTCTTCTCACAAAGAGTGGCATATAATTGCAAAGGATTTTTTCCAATTAAATCTTGTGGATGTTCGATACCAATGAGTATGAGATCCGCTGCAATTGCTTTTCCAATATTCGGTAATTCATCCAGATTTGCTACCGTTTCTCGATTTGGATTTTTCATATTATTTATAAGTTAGAAAACCACCAAAGTTCAGAACAAGAAATAATGCTTGCGAGTTTACTATAACCATTGGCCTTTGGATGTGCGCCATCATTGTTGATAATTTCTTCTTTGTATTCTTTATCATCCACCAGTGCATTAAATAAATCAATATAAGGCACATCAAATGCTTTAGCCAGAAGCTTTATTTGCTCACATAATGATTGAATCCTTGTATTATGTTCATCATCATCAACAGGTGGTGCACCAATAATAATCACTTTAAATTTTGCTGTCATAAATTTAAGAATCTGGGTTAAATTATCAATAGATTCTTGTTCAGAAAGTCTTCTTTTTCCATTTTCTATGACAGTATCATTCACACCTAATGAAATGACCACTCTGGCATCATAGGATTGAGATTGTTCATCAGATAATCTTAATGATACCTCATTTTTAATGCGTAATAAGACATCATGACTGGTATTTCTTCTTACTCCAAGATTGTAAGTGGTAATAGAGAAACCTTTGTCTATTGCCTCCGCACAGACTCTTCCTGTCCATCCTAAAGTGGTTTCATCTCCTGTTCCATTAACAAATGAATCACCAACAAAACAAATTCTGATATCTCTTTCGGTCATTTATTTTTTCTCGCAATCAATTTCTCGACTCTTTCTAAACTGATCGTATCGGGTATAAATTGATTTCCCCAAATCACCATTTCTTTTAAAACGGGAGCCAGTGACTCTCCTTTTTCCGTCAATTGATACGAATATCGGACGGGACGTTGCTGATAACTCTCTTTTTTAATAATACCTGAAGATTCCAGGCGTTTAAGTCGTTCAGCTAAAATATTAGTTGGAATTTTTTCAGGTGAATTATGAAATTCACTATAGGTCGTTTTGCCCATAAAAAGATCACGAACCACCAATAAGGTCCATTTATCACCGAGAATATCTAATATATTGGCTATCGCACAGGCCGAGCGCTTAAATTTTGTCTTTTCTTTCATATAATGAGTATAACATTCAACCTTTATGATTCATAACTTGCATTTTTAAAGTGACTAATCTAAGCTATAGTAACTTTAAAAAAGAAAGTCACTATTTTGTTCTTTGCCTCAGACTGGAGATAGATGTGAAATTAACACTATATGGATTAGACAAAACACGTTCTATGCGGCCACAATGGCTTTTGGAAGAATTAGGCTTAGATTATAAGTACATTGAAATAGATATATTTAATGGTGAAGGATTCACCAAAAAATACAAGAAAATTCATCCACATGGTCAAGTTCCCGCATTAGAGATAGATGGAAAAATTATGTTTGAATCCGGTGCTATTTGCCATTGGCTGACGGATCAGTTTTTGGAAAAAGGATTAGCTCCCGCACTGGACAGCCCTTTAAGAACAGAATATGAACAATGGATGTTTTACGCGCCGGCAACAATAGAACCACCCGCTTTCAATTACATGCTGCACACACAAATTTTACCTGAAGACAGACGTGTACAAGAAATTGCTGATTGGAATGAAAAATACTATATCAGTCTGCTTAAAGTGCTTAATCAACTTTTAAAAGGCAAACAGTATTTACTGGGAGATCAATTTTCCACTGCTGATATTATGTTGGCCTACTTGTTATTCTGGTTTCCTGATATCCTGGAAAGATTTACTACTTTGCAGGAGTATTGTGAACGTTTAAGTCAACGAAAAGCTTATTTGAAAATAAAGCAGGACTGATTTTTAGCATAAATAAATGACACCTATATTCAAATAACCATGCCCCCATAAAATTGCCAAAGTCTAATACGATAATTTGACTTCCCATGACCTAAAGGAACAAATATTTCCCTATGAGTGATAGAAAGCAGTCAAATTCTGAAATGTACTTTTCTAGATTACCATCAGAAGCAAAAGCTGGTAGAGTCATTACAGTTAAAAAATTACTGCATATAATGTTTTCATTATCAAGTCTCAGAGGTTGAGTCTACTTAAAGAAATTAGCGATTAAGCTATCCTATTTATAATTGTTCAAATTCCAGATACGTTCGATTCATATTGGTACGATGAATGGTTTCATAATGTTCAAGATGTTTGAATTGAGGCAAATAATTGTACTGTTCCATCACGTCCTGGATAGCTTCCATCTCCTGAGCTGCAGTACCAATTTTCTCGGCCAGAAAATCATAATAGTCACCACAATCCCGTTTCGCTTTTTTTATATCACTGATACCACCATGCCCAGGGACAATGAATTTTGGGTTGAGTATTATCAGTTCATGGAATGCTTTTTGACCATTAACGACACTTGACCAAGGGAGTACTGTAAAAATTCGGTCAACATAAACCAGATCACCTGTAAATACGACTGATTGTTCAGGTAACCAAACCCAAGTGTCACCTGGATAGTGGGCATTGGTATAATGTAATTCTAAACTCTGACCACCCAAGGTAATTTTATTGGTCTTTTCATTTAGAAGTCGGCTAGCGGGTTTAGCCTGTGTGCCTTCAAAACGCTGCTTAAGAAAACCAGACATCCTTGCTGTTTGATCTTGTGCATACTTTTGTTGTGTCTTTGACGTTTTTTCCATAGCAATAATGTCAGCACCCTTTGAAGCAAAATAGTCATTACCCAGCCATCGATGATCCTGACTGCCCGTATTGATCACCCATTTAACAGATTTATCAGTTACTTCCGCAATGGCTTTTTCAAGGCGTTCTGCACCAAGACGACTGGCTCCAGAGTCAATTAATATCACGCCTTGTTTGGTAACAATGAAACCAAGATTATTATTAAGTCCATCATTGACCTCACTGCGTTGTCCTAACGGGCCAATAAAAACATACACATTGCCAGTGACTTTTTCTGCTTTGGGTGTGTAGGCCAAAACATTACCACTACTGATAATAATGACCATTAAAATACTGGCTATAAAACAATTAAGATAAGTTTTCATTGCTATGCTCTTATAATTTGTTCGAAACTAATTTCGAAAAAGTGAGTAAAAAAACATTAAGATTCTGATTGATTTTTTTCGTACCAGGTCTTCGTGGCATTCACAATTTTGACCACTGATAACATCACTGGTACTTCGACCAGGACACCAACCACCGTTGCCAGTGCAGCACCCGATTGAAAACCAAATAAGCTAATAGCCGCAGCAACCGCAAGTTCAAAAAAATTACTGGCACCTATGAGTGCTGATGGCCCTGCCACACAGTGAGCTACTTTAAAATGTCGATTCAGTAAATAAGCCAGGCCAGAATTAAAATATACCTGAATAAGAATAGGCACGGCCAGCAAGGCAATGATCATCGGTTGTGCCAATATTTGCTCCCCCTGAAAACCAAACAATAAGACAATAGTCAGTAACAAAGCGGATAATGAGAGTGGTTGAAGTCGTTTTAAAATACGCTCCAGCACTTTGTCAGGCTCAACCTTTGCAAAAATTAGATGTCGTATGAGTTGTGACACAATAACAGGTATCACGATATAGATTAATACGGATAAAAATAATGTATTCCATGGAACGGTAATAGCAGATATGCCCAATAACAATCCTACAATTGGGGCAAAGGCAAAAATCATAATGGTATCATTGAGTGCAACCTGTGTGAGTGTAAAATGAGGTTCACCTTTAGTCAGATTACTCCAGACAAAGACCATCGCAGTACAAGGCGCTGCTGCCAGTAGAATTAATCCCGCAATATAACTATCATGTTGTTCTTGTGGAAGCCAGTCCGCAAAAAATACTCGTATAAATAACCAGCCTAATAAAGCCATTGAAAATGGTTTTACAGCCCAGTTGATAAATAAGGTGACGCCTATTCCTTTCCAGTGCTCTTTGACATGATGAAGTGCCTTAAAATCAATTTTCAAAAGCATGGGAATAATCATTAGCCAGATGAGTATTGCGACGGGAAGGTTAACCTTTGCAATTTCCAAACCACCAATCATTTGGAAGGAAGCAGGCATAAAATGGCCGAGTGTAATACCCGTGACAATGCACAGAAAAACCCACACGGTCAGATAACGTTCAAAGAATCCCATGTCAGCACCTGAGACTTTTTTGGCAGAGACTTCATCTTGACTGCTCATAATAATAGCTCCAAAATTTAGGTTACTTCAAAAAATCATCATGCACAGCATGCTGAATCTGGACGGTTGGGCATATTATCTAAAACATTTAAATCATCACAAAAAGGACTTATCGTTTGATTAGCCTGTGATGTTGCATCAAGTACTGTTAGTGCCCAAGCAGGCAGCTCAGGATTAATACGATAATAAATCCACTGACCTGCACGACGGTCATTGACCAGTCCCGTTTTTCTTAGTAATGCCAGGTGACGTGAAATCATTGGTTGTGATAAATCCAGGGCATGCGTCAGTTCACATACACAGAGCTCACCTTCCAGTTGTAATAACATTAAACAACGCAGGCGTATTTCATTGGACAAAGCTGAAAATAAGGTATTAGCATCAATATTCATAACAATAATATATGAAAATTCATATATATTGTCAACCATATATTCTGTTTCCCATATATGTTTGAGAGTATGTCTTTTTTTAACGAGAATTTTTTGCACGAAAGAGATTTGTATTTAACAAAATAAAGTGCATACTCATTATTAATCAATTTTAAATTTATAGGATAGTAGCAAGATGAGTGACTGTTGTTCTTCAAATACAGATATGTCATCAATAGCTGATAAAAAGAAATGTCCAATTAATAAACAAATCTATAGGAGTGTTTCCGTCCAAACGGTCATTCATCATGTTGCTAAGCCATGGAAACTGGAAACTGAAAATAAGAAATTTTATTTTTGTGATGATTCAGATTGTAATGTCGTGTATTTCACAAGTGATAACTCAGTCATATTACAAGACCAGTTACGAACTGAGATTGGCATTAAAGACAATTCTGATGATGCACTCATTTGTTATTGCTTCGGAATTACCCGTAAGGAAGCCAGAAGCCCCAAAATAAAAAAATACGTAGTGGAGCAGACCAGAAAAAAATTATGTTCATGTGAAACCAGCAATCCCTCAGGAAAATGCTGCCTAAAAGATTTTCCAAAAAGCCTCTAACTTAAAACATCAGCAGAAAGATTTAATGCATGTGTTGCGTTGACCAGTTGAAATTACAGTAGTGAAGAGTCAAATTTTAAATTTTTTTTAAACAAAACATATGTCCTATTATTGTACAGAATGACCACTTTAGAAAATCCTAAAACCTGTAGATGCTCAGAAATGGAATAACTACTTTTAAAATCATCATTTGTCTGATAAATATCATAATAGGATGGCTAAAGCTATTGAAAAGCCGTTATGTTCAATGACTAGAGATAACTGAAGATATAAACTGCTCCCAGACATCATCTGGCTGCCAAATTGAGTATATATTTTCTCGGACTTCTTGTAATGGTAATTTCATTACAAGTACTTGATACAAAGCAATAAACACAGAAACGCGTTTATTTGCAGCACAATGAATAAAGATTTTTTTATTAGATATTGATGTCAAAATCTTCTCAAAATCATAGTATTGATTCAATTTTGGAGCTTGAAAAGAAACAGGTAAATGAACATAGTTTATTTTATACTGAGCCAGTATTTTTTTTTCATTTGGTATCGAATATTCTGCATCATGCAACCCCAGATTAATCACAACTTCATACCCCGCCTGAGCAATGTCATGTAATTCATCTTCATCAGGTTGCCCTGCGGTTGCAATCAATGATGATATTTTTTTGAAGTTATAAATGGATTCAATCATTTCACACTTATTAGATATTTATCGCCCGGGTTCATAAGCTTCATACTGTGGTAAATCCCCAGTAATTTCTTCCCAATTTGCTTTTGATGTAGAGAAAATATGGGCCACTGGTCGTTCTGTCACATCAGTAGATACAGTCCCTAATCGTATACGAACCTGATCGGGCTTAGATTCTGTTTTGCTCATAATTGGAGAGCCACATTTTTTACAGAAAAATTTGCTTTGCCCAGGTGTGGATTCATAAGCTGTAAGAGATGTTTCTCCAGAAATAATTTCAAAATCACTGGATTTGACAATACCATTAGTCGCAAAAGCACTCCCCTGTGCTTTCCGGCATTGAGAACAATGACAATACACTATCTGTTGAATTGGACCTTTTATATTAAATTTAACAGACTCACAAAGACAACTTCCAGAATACATAGAAACTCCTTATATCAGATAACAGTTCTTTTTTTGGTTCTGTGGTTCTATTTCTTATAGAATTTCCACACTTTTCATCACCTGGATTCGATTGATTTGTATCTATCTAATAGACAGTCTCATGGCTTCGTCGTAATTCCGTGTAGTTCACATGTAACCTTTACACTATTTATGATAACGTCCATAATTGGTCTTCTTTTCTATTTTCTCCTTTTAATATTTCTTCAGATTGTGCCCATATATAAAGCATTTCATCAATGGCATACAATCCATGCTCTTTATTGAGGTTTTCAAGAAGCATATAGAACTTATCAATTAGTTTTGGGGGTAATGCTGTGATTAAAAGATGGTACTTGACGCAAAATTCAAGCTCTTTTGCTTCAACAAAAGCTTTTGCCGTTGTAGTTATTGGAGCTCCTGTTAGATAGGTACTTGAAAATGCTACTGCTGTTGCTGTGTTTTTTTTAGAAATATGTATTTTGCTTTCCTGTTGGAATGACATTGTGGTGTTCCTTAGTTGGGTTTAGGTTACATCCTTTTGTAAATTTTAAGTATAGTATACATTTCCTTATAATGCTTAAAAGTGTTTGTAATCAATCACATTCTTAAGAGACAATTGAATGAATCTCATAAAAAAGTGTCATTAAGCAATTTCATAAAAGGAGATATATAGAACAGGCTGTTATATAAAATAAACAGAAATATCAAGATTAATAATAAGCACAATCGGGTAAAGTAGTTATCTATCTCTTTAAAACAGCTCAGGTTCTTCAATTATTTTTATAAAAAAAATTGTTTGACTTTTAAAAAAAACTCTATACACTGATTCTTAGTTAGAAAGAAAGTCCTTTGTTTATAATCTTCATTTCGTTGTTTTATTCGTAATCCCTCGTCCTGCAGTTTCTAAGTACCAGCTCAATTTTTCTATTCAAGCCTATTTGAAGGCACATTTAAATTTAATTACAGGATATTATTATGTCTAATACAGTACAAGGAACCG
>JAPHSW010000271.1 GCA_026196615.1 Gammaproteobacteria bacterium
CAATAGGATGATAACTGGATTTGAACCGCCGTGGTACGTGATCCGTATGCCCGGTGGTGTGGGAGGAGAGGTGCTGTGAGGCATCTCCCTATCCCGATTGGCTATAAAACAATTGATAAAGGATTTGAACTTAATGATTCGAACCTATCTTATCGTAGAAAATTTTTGAACTTTGTGGTCAATTCCAATAATTTCTTTTTATTTTGTATTTTTTACAGGGGATACTTTATTTGGGGCTTAGTCGTAATATATCTATGATATTCTTATTAGTGCTTTTTATTATTGTTATAATGTATAACTTTTATAAATGGTAGGTTCAGAAGAAATTAAAAGAAACTACGAAATATTAAATGAAAAAATTAATAAATAAAGTGCGTTTATGTTTGTGCCACCACCATTAAAATTAACAAATAAATGTGAACGATGTGGATTGTTGTATCCAAAAAAGGAAGCAAAGTGCAGTCATTGCTCTGATCTTTCAGATCAAGAAGTTATATATCTAAAGCACAAATTTGCAAAAGAGCAACAAGGCAATGCAAATCTAGGGAAATTACTTTTATTCATTGCTTCAATTATTGCTCTTGTTATGATGACTTTAATTTATTAAATACAAGAACCAACCAGATGCTGCAATGGTTCAGAAATTTTCCTCTGCTAATGTGGACACCTTACTATACAAGTGTGTAGATATCTAATTATGAATTTAACAAGTAGTGGCAACAAGAAAATTTCATTCATATCCCTCATACCGTTTTTGCTTATTACTTTTGGATTAGCGTGGGGAATTCTAGCTCTTTTCATCTTTTTTCCAGATCCAATGAATTCGATATTCGGTAAGTTGACTGGCCAACATCCACTTTTCTTTTTAGCTGTGTATGCACCTGCAATCGCCAGTTTTATTATCGTTATACATTATGCTGGTATTGAAGGTTTGCGACGTTATCTTTCCAGGCTGTTACTGTGGCGAAGTTCTATTGTCTGGTATGTATTTTTGTTCCTTGGAATTCCGTTGATATACATGGGTAGTGCTGTATTGAAAGGAAATATTTTATCAGAACCATTCCCATTTAGCTCATTTCAGGCATTTTTTGTGGCTATTGTATTAACTGCTATTAAAGGGCCTGTTGAGGAGCTGGGGTGGAGGGGACTGGCATTGCCATTGTTGCAACGAAAGTTCTCGCCTATCTGGGCAGGGCTTATACTTGGCATTATTTGGGGCTTTTGGCACTTGCCTGCATTTTTCTTAAGTGGGACACCACAAAGTGCCTGGTCGTTTATCCCATTTTTTGTAGGCTCTATTTCAGTTAGTGTGATTGTAACTGCGTTATTTAACAAATCTCATGGCAGTATTTTGTTGCCGGTAATATTTCATTTTCAACTCAATAATCCATTATGGCCCGATGCACAACCTTACGACATGTACGCTTTTGTTATCGCTGCTGTTCTTGTTGTATGGTTCAATCGAAATGTGATGTTTAATAAAGACAGTGCTATGGTTGAGGTCATTCCCAAATGAAGCACTAACTAGACTTCTTTCAATAGGGGAAATGGTTCATGTCTAGGTTTAGGTGCATTTTTGTTGGGGATGTTGGCAATTGGATAAGTAATTATGATTATAATTGCTATACTTATTATCTAGTGCTTATGGATAAAGCATCGACCAGTTGTATTTAAAAATAACTATCGCCAGAATTCTTTGGGGGCAATATGAACAATAAACTCATTTTAAACTGTATTATTATTGCAGTTACAATACTCACTGTACAAAACTCACTTGCAGAGAAGCTTGTAATGCTTCCAGTAATGGATACCACGAGAAATATGGTAATGTTTCGTATGCCATTTCCTGAAAACTGGAAAATGCATACTCCAAAAACAATTGAAGATCCGCAAATTACTGCACCTGGAGGGATTAAGGTTTTTTATCGGATGGGTGGTAATTTTTCGTATAATAATGATCCTTATATGCAGCAACTGTATCAACAAACTGGTCAAACCATGCGTGCTCCCATCAGTGCTGAACAGATCATTGAACAAGATTTAAAACCTCAGGTAAAAGAATTAGGTCTGAAATATATAAAACAGTATCCTCTTCCAGAAATTGCACAAAGAAGCAAAACCTATAGTAGTAAGCTGTATAAAAGTTTACCAACACAAGATTATTTTGATGCAGTCGGCTCAGAGTGGAAAGATGATGAGGGGAATACCATTTTGGTGATTATCGATCAAAGTGTTTACAGTGGTCAGGGAAGTACTTTCTGGTCTTATCAGTATAAAATTCTACAGGCACCCAGTGAACGCTTTAAAGCAGCTAAAAAAGCATTTATCTATGGCATAGTCAATACTCAGGACAATGAACAGCAGATTCAGGCTTATAATGCCAGTGAACGTCAGAAATCAAATCAGAGTTGGACACAACATAACACTCGAATGAGACAGAACCAGAAAAATTTTGACAGACAACAAAAAATACACAGAGACACAAGTAATGCAGTAAATAACTCTATAATGAGTACCTATCGTAATCAAAATGCAGCCAGTGATCGTGGTCAACAACAAATTTTAAATTCAATTAATGAAGAAAATACGATGACTAACCCATATAACGGGCAGCAGTATCAAGTGGAATCTGGTGCTGATCAATACTGGATGAATAATGATAATGAATACATTCAAAGTAATGATGCATTTTATGACCCGAATATGGACCCATATCAAAACAATCAGGAATGGCAAGAACTACAACCTGGATATTAATTTAGTTTATTGCTTTTTTATTTTGATAGAAGATCTCTATTAAAGTTTTATGATACTAAATTAAAGAAAGGTTAAAGATATGGAGTTACAACTTCTATCTGGAATGAATGGCACTGGCATTTTATTCCAGCCTTTTTTAAAATCTCTATTGGAAAGTATGTCTGGTAAACAATAAGTGTTAATGGATCAACAAAAGGTATAGGTATGAACTTAGGGCAAGAAATTACTAATCATCTTGAATGGATAGATACTATTGCATCACTTCTGGGAAATGAAGAAATTACAGAGCAAGACCTTCAATTAGTTACTCAGCATGATCAGTGTTCGCTTGGACAATGGTTAAACTCGGAAGCTTCATCTGAGTTTAAGAATTTTTCTGAATATGAGAAGCTTATTGAAAGTCATAATGCATTTCACAAATTGGCTGGAAACTTAATCACTGCTTTACAACAGGGCAATGAGCATGATGCACTAGAGTCTCAGGTGCAGTTTGTTGAGATGTCTCAAAAAGTTATCCGTTACCTAAAAATTCTTCAAGAAAATACCAGTGCTCACTAAGATTATAAAGTTTTTGGGTTGACCTATAACGTGTGGTTTAGTATTCTTATGGCAGTAGGGGCTTGATGTAATATCTGGTTACCCTGTTAATTAACTAATGGATTAGTTTTTTATTTATGAATACGACTACATTAAATTCCTCCAAAGCAAACCTGAAATTTACCACCATTTTAATTGTTTTTATATTATGTAGCATGATTGCCACTTTATTTTGGCTGTTGGTTATTGTTAAGCCGACTGAGCTAAAATCTCTCATTGAAGATGATGGGCCTATTCAACTCTTTGGCTATTATAGTATTTTACTTGCCTTCTTTATTTCTTTAGGTTTGGTTTTTATTGAACCAGTGAGACGCAGTTCTTATTTATGTTTGAGTTATCTATTGTTGTTTTATGCACTTCGTGAAGGTGATTATCACTATAGAGTGTCAGAGTATGCTAAAGCTACGCAAATTAAACGATTTTATAGTCATGAGATGATTCCAATTTCAACCAAGTTATTTATGGCTTGTATCACATTGCTTTTTCTTTATTGTTTTTTCAAATATTTAAAAAATAATAAAGCTATTTTTTTTAATGCTCTAAGAGCTAAGTTGCCTTGGGCAATTATTACCTTATGTTGGGGAATAATTTTTTTCTTGTCTCAGGCAATTGATCAACTGCCTTTCTTTCACAATATAGTAGGTCAAGTCTTTGAAGAAGTGTTTGAAGCCGGTGCTGAAGTTTTTGCTTTGTGTGCTTTACTTTTGTTTAGATTTCAGGATAAAAAACTGTTATGGAAATAACTAATAATAATAATTTGTTTTTAAATCTATAATAGTCGAGTTAAATATTAATGTATATTTTTGGAGTTATGTTGCCTGCACTTATTCAATTCTATTAGCCCATTTATAATACATGTACTATTAATCCTGATGGTTCACTTGAAATATCAGAGTTAATGCAGATGTAATATTAATCAGTGCAATGCTTGATCATTATTCCAGCTGATTTTCTAACCATTGATGAGTCAGGAAGGGGATATGTCCAGTATTTGCCCAGATCACTTCACCTTTTGAATTCAGTAAAATTTTAGTGGGTAGGACTTTTATATTAAATATATCTGCTAGTTTCCTGCTATGAACAAATGTGAGTTCGTAAGGATTTTCTAAAACATACTGTATACCGTCCTTAGGTGATTCCATAACATTGACGGCAAGTATAGTGAGCTTATCACCGAATTGTTCCTGCATATTTTCCAGCTCAGGCATAGAAGCACGGCATGGTGGACACCAGGACGCCCAAAAATCAAGTAATATAGGCTTTCCCTGTAAGTCAGATAAAGCAAATTCTTGACCAGAAAAATCTTTTATCGGTGCCTTTAATATTCGTTCTGATTGACTGGCGGCAGTGAAGATGCTTTCTACTGTATCATTATAATGTGATTGGCTATGCCAACTCATTATAACGCCAAAAAGAAGGATCAAGCCTAGCCACTTTAATGTTGTATACATAAATTATTTCTTTAATCACATTATCTAACTACAGGTAAATCTTTTAATAATTTGATATTTTATACTCCACTATTAGTATCAATTGATTCGACTAAAACAAATTGATCAATTATCCAGTGGATGGCTAATATCGATTGTATTTCTATAAAATCACTTTTACGAGCCAGAGTCATATGAGGTATATAGCTTTGTTGATTAATTTTAATCTGACTCTTTTCTGCAATGGATATCAGTGTTTTGTTTAACTCTAAAAGTGCATCAGGTATTGAATTTAATCCCAGCCAGGCGATTTTGTTTTTTTAAAACAACCGGTTTTTGTTAAATTAATTTCAAACTTTTTCCAGTTAATGGCCTCAGCCTTTTTTATTATTTTTTGTTGTTGATTGACATTTAATTTACCCAAAAAGAGTAGAGTGATATGTAATTTTGAGGGCTCTGTTTCTTTTCCTGAAAAGCTGATTTGCTCGCATCGGTGTATCACTGTATTTCGAACTGTAATATCTGGCCATAAAGCAAAGAAAAATCGACTCATTTATTATTCCTTATCCAGAGTAATAATTGACCAGGGCACTTTCTTTCGCTTAGTGGTCGGATTGCTAGTGCAATGAGTCAGGTAATTATAATCAATAAATCGGTATTCTAAATCTTCATCTCTCCCTTTAGGGATGCCCAGCCGGGTGGTTTGTACTATTTTCTCTGGGTGTTGTTTTATGTCATCAAAATAAAAATCCTGAGAACTAAATTGTTGTTGATCCCAATCTTTGACCTTTAGATCAAGAGAGCAGCATAAAAGGGTTTGTCCATTACAAAGTTTTGTGACAGGGCGAATTAAACCTGAAGGCAGAGGATTCAATTTTTGCATTAATTCTATTGAGTTATGAGATGTAAGGTGATCTTCAAATGGAAATGCTGATTTGATTAAAACGGCATTTCCTTCACCCTGACAACTCACATTAAGAGAGTCTTTACCTCGGGCATAATACATATAAATTGTACCAGGAGACATAAATAGTGCTTTGCGTTTTTCTGTAAATCCCAAAGAGGCATGGCTGCCTTTTTCTTCTAAGTAGTAGGCTTCTGTTTCAATAATTTTAGCGGATAACCAAAGATCACCAACTTTACGACGGATGATTTTTCCTAATAATTGCTTTGCTAATGTACAGGCATCTTGATTAAAAAAAGAGTGGGGCAGTCTAGGCATATTTAAACATACTACATGACCAAAAAATCATGTATTTTATTATTGATAAAGGATAAATGCTTTATAAGCTATAACATATCATATAGTACGAACTATAAACATTTAAAAGAAAGATCGCCATAACAATAAAGTTTTGTTTATATAAGAGAATTACAGATAATAACCTGCCTGGGCTTCTTCATGATTACGTGGTACAAATTCACCATTTAATTGCTTTTCCCTGACGGACAATGCTAAATGGTTGATATAAGCTTGTAAATTGGTAAATCGGATATTTTCACTAAGTTCAAAGTCTTCTTTACTTTGCTGTAATATTTTGAGTTCATAGTCATCTAATGACTGATATATCGCTTGCAATTCTTGTTGTTTCATCAATAATGACTCCTGAAATAAACCGAATGTCTACTGATAAGATGCAATTTTTATACCTGAATAAGTACAATTTTCTGACACATTGATTGAACCATGAGCTGTGCAGGGCTTTCTATCTATTTTTAAAAAGTTTCGTCAAAAAATGAAGCCTCATTTGATGTCTGTTTGACAGGCACTGCTTTGATTGATGGAGTATCCACCTCTTTGGAAGGTTCATCTTCTGATTCTGGGGGGGTATATAATTCATCATACTTAGGTTTTTCACCGAAAAAACGATATTTGAAATTACCTACAATCCCTGAGAAAGGATTAGTGACTCCGCCAACAACAGTGCCTTCCTTTGCTTTGCTTATGATTTCATTAAAATTGTCTTCTTGATGATTAAGTGTTCCTGAGAAATTAATTATAGGACCTTTCCAAAAGCCATACTGATCTTGTTCATCTTCAAGTAAACCTAAACCATAAAATATGGCTGCCCCTTCACCAGCAAGATCGAGTTGGGCAGTCATTTCAAGAGGTTGATCAAATAGTCGGGTATCTTCAACAAAAGTGAGTCCACCAGTTGCAAATAAATGTAGTTCAGGGCTGAGTATTTGAAAGGTCTTAATTGACGTGTGTAAATCTTCTTGTCTGATTAAATGCATTTTTATAAAGTCATAATGAATATCCTTTGTAAAACGAATGACTCGATTAACAATACCAAGACCAAAGCCAGAGGTTGGAAGAACTGATACTACTTCTCCTACAACAGCCATTGCTGCACCGCTTGAACGTAACATAACATCATCTGCTGGTATTAAATGATAAACACCATCTTTACCTTCAATTAAAATGTCAAAGAGTAGTTCATTGCGAAACTGAGATAAGTTACTTAAGCCTCCATAGATCTTCACATCAACATCAAAAACACCATCTGCTCTGGGGACGTGTTCAGGGTTTAGTTCTTTTAAAAATTTGCCAACACCAAAACGATTTAAGGTGGTATTAAATTTTATGTCATAAGGTCTGTCATTCGCTTTATCAAAATCTAAAAGAGCGTTCATCTTCATTGGACTTTCGTGAAACTTCATTTCAAAATTTTTGGCATAAAGTTTTTCATTGGTCATATCCAGCTCACCAGTAATATCCTGATAGGACATGTAATCAGTGTAATACAGCTGATCAATTTTTAGTTGTGCTGAGATATCAATACCACTTTTCCAAAAGGGTTCGGCAGCAGGTGTTTTATCTAAGGGGTTCTTGTTTTTTATCACCTCAGTTTCTTGTGCATCTTCTTGAGGCTCGGGTGTTGATTCAAGTTGTGCAAGTTCTGATTTTGGATTAATTGCAGCGAGTAGTTTGAGTAAGTCATTGAGAAAAACCTGTTTACCATCAATGCTCATGACTATTTTATTTTTATCTTTTTGTAAGAGTGTTTTCGTTTTAAATAGCAAGTTGGATTCACCAGAAACGCTTTTCATCACAATAGGTAATTCCAGGTGAAAATTTGATAAACTTTTTAGTTGACCTGTGCCGTTTATAGAAATGGTTTCAACAAGCTGTTTACCACTTTTTTCAACTAAATTATTAATCAACCAGTCATGAGAAATTGATCCTGTTTTATCAAGTGAAAAATGGGTTTTTAACGAGCCTTGACTTAATGTATTGTTAGGCATTGCAGCAGGTTGTTTAAGCCATTGCGTGATGAGTAAATCCATACTCCCATCAAGCTGAGTTAGTATGATGTCTTTATTTGAGTCTAATTTAAATTGACTATTGAGGTTAAATGCATTGGCTTTGTTTGTTTTATCAGTTGCTTCATTAAGAAAAGTAATTGAAAGTTGTTTAATCTCTCCCTGAGTGATGTTTTTATTTTGGTCGGCAGAAAAATCAAGCACAATATTAAAAGGCTCAAGTAAACGTTTTTCTTTATCTTTAAAATGAATATTTTGAAATTTAAAGGGTTTTTTAAGTGTGATTTTTTGTTTTTTTGCTGTTTGTGTTAGGTCAAAAAATCCATTGGCATGATCAAAGGTGATGGGTAGTTCTGGAACCATCGCCTCATATGGTTTCAAATTAAAATTGATAAGTTCTAAAGTTAAATGCCCATTTTGAGAAAAATCTTGTTGTTTGTCTTTTAATGAAAGAGAAATAGGCTTCTTTGTTGTTATGACTAAACGACCATTATTTTGGGGGTGAGTGATATTAAATTCAGAAGGGTTGACTGTTAATTTATCCTTTTTAATACTCAAATTATATTGTGAATCGACTATAGATTGTTGGCTCAGTTTGGCTTTGTCTTTAATATAATGATTAACGATATTCAAATTTATTATTTGATTTAAATATCCATCGAGTTTACCTGACAGGGATAATTGTTGTGTTTCCTCATTGCCAGGATTTTTAATAGTGATTTTTCCACTATTGTGTAGTAATAATGCTTTATTCTTTTTTATAGAGAATGAGGGATAAGTAATATTTATCTGCTCAGGTGAATAGTAGGCATTAAGTTGACTATTGATATTGATGTCTTTGAAGAGTAGCTTTTCATCCTCAAAGCTTTTCAGCTGATTGAAATTGAGTTTGTTGATGGTAATTTTAAAACTGTCTTGTTTAATTTGTGGTTTTTTTGTTGAGTCAGTTTCAGGTGTTTCTAAATCAGAAGACTGGTTTTTAGACTCAGCAATAGAAGAAATTGCCAAATCTAATTGTGCTAGCTGACCTGATAGAGTATAGGGCGATGCATGTTTTTTTATCAGTGGTGAAATCCAGTTAAAATCAAAGTGATTTACTTGAGTAGATAATAGTTGTCCATTTGAAATTAATTTAAATTGCTCTTTATTTTTCTTAAATTGAATCGGTTGAAAATTCTTTAAGTTAAAAAGAGAATTGCTTTGCTTCTCTTTTTTTCCCGACAAAAGTGTGATATTGGATTGTTTAATGGACCAAATGTCCGATTTTCCATCGATGTTGAATTGATAGTTTAAAGAGAGTGCCTTTGGTAACGTTTCAGCTAATGTTTTATTGGGTTTTTCTTTAGTGTTTGTAGATGATTTATCAGAAGGTGTTTGTGTTAGTTTTTCTAAATTTCTTGATATGACAGGAATTTTAGTTAGTGCTTGTATATCAATTGTTCCATTTGTTTTTAGTGTAACTGGGGGTAAAGCCGTGTCATTTTTTACATCAAGAAAGTGCAGAGGATTGTCCATATTAAAATCTAAAGAGCTTGAAATTTGCTCAATGACTTGATCAGATTGATTATGTTGATACAGTTTGAGTTGTTTGATTGAGGCATCTAATTTTTCATTATTAATGTGTACTTTGACATCAGCTTCAATATTTTGCCTGGATATGAGTGCCTGTGCTGCTTGAATGAGGGGAACAGCTTTTTGTTCTTGAGAGACTGATTGAGGATCGCTCTCTGGTACTGATGACTCATTATTATCTGCTAATTCTTCTGGTTTTTCGAGCAAGGTTAAATTTTTTAAACTGATAGGGCGCTTTGATATTAGTTTCAATGTTTTATTATCAATGGCAAGGTTTATATCAGTATCAATAAGCCCTTCTTTCAGTTGGTATTCAGGGATAAAATCATCAAACCAGGTCAGTGGCAACTGGTTGATACTGACTGTCATGAGATCGGTATTTTGTTGTTCCAAAAACTCGGGTAGACGGTTTAAATTGATTAATAAGGCTTTATGAGTCAGTATTTTTATATAGTCTTGACCTCCACTGAGCATATTCAGTAAAAAGCGATTAATCTCAAGTGTTTTGTCATCAATACGGGCTGTTAAATGATTTGAAATATCAATTGTTTCAGGTAGGGAAGACGTTTTAGAACTGATGTGCCCAGGGATATAATCTTCGAGCTTAAACTTGTCCTTTAGATCAATGCTGCCTTCTAACGAACGAGTATTGTAGTGAAATTGAGCTGTTATCTGGCTTTCAATTTTAGGCAAATCCAGTGACTTAAATAAACTGGTAAATTGCTTGTCAGTGAGTAATTTAATTGAGCCAGAAATAATACCTTCATTACCATCATATTGGCCATTATAATAAATGTCTGACAATGTTTTATTGTTTTGGTTGGTGTGAGTGATTTGTAAGTTAATGCTTTCTGGATGTAAACGTTCTCGAAGATAGTGCGTTTGACGTTTATCAAAGGGGAAGGATGCCCATTTATCTGGTTTAGGCAGTTGTTTCATTGACAGTTGTGTTTCTATAAATTGTTTAGTCCCATCATTTCCAGTTAAAGCCAGGTTAAATTGAGATTGATGAGCGTAGATAGGACGTTCAGTATGTTGTCTAAGAATAATAGAAGAGTTGAGAAATAGTCCCTGGACATCAGGAATGACATTAAGCTCATTGGCTGTGACATTCAGTTTAATGGGATTTCCTGTATTCTCATTAATATTTTTGCCAGATAGGTTGATTTGAACTGGGCCAGTGGCAGCTGAATTATAGTCTGCCTGTATGTTTAGCAAGCCAATGTCATAGATAAAACCAGTGTTAAAATAGGGGAATAGTCCATGAAAAAGAATTATAGAGTCATCTTTTTTTTCAGAAGGTAAGCTTGAATCATTAATTTGAATCTTATCAAGTACTAATTTATTGATCTTTATACGTTGGCTTAATAAATCAAAGGGAGATATCTCACTGTCCATATGACTGATATCAATATCTATTGCCTCGTATTTAAATTTAAGCTGCTCGATTTTAATAGAAAATGGGGTAATATGGATTGAATCGACACTGGCATTCGAGATCCAGGGACTGAGGTGAGACTCCACAATCTTTTTTTGAATACTGGGAATGAATAAGGTTGCCATGATCAAAAATGGCAATAATCCAATAATTATCAACAAGTAATAGAGTGGTTTTTTCTTATTAGTCATAAACAGCCAATGAAATGTGAATTTAGTAACATAATAAGCTAATTTGAATAATTTTAGTATAGGTTGATTCTGACTGAATAAGCTAGTAAATGTATTTCTGTGAGATTTTTAAAGTTATTGATTTCTTTGCTGAAAGCAGCTTGAGTTATAGGACTCTATGTGAGAATATAGGGAAATATTAACATAGTTTTAAGGGGTCCAATGGGACAAGAAATAGATTTTAATCCTGATGACTGGGATTTTTTAGAAGAAACTGAATTAGAATCAATCAAATCAGACATTTCACTGCCTAGTGATTTTTATAAAGGGAATTTTGTGGCACGTCCTCATGATGAAGATGCTGATACAGATATCACTGCTTATATTGATGGTGAAAAATTTCAGATAAATACGAATAAAAGTGATCATGTGCCAGGGAGTCAGGAAGAAGAAGCTTTTAGACGACAGATTGAAGACCTTTTTGAACTGCTTGAACTTGAAAAAGAATCAGGTAAGGAAAATGGTGTTCGAGTTTATCAAACAGATTCATCACCTTCCAGACCATGGCGTTTTCACTAAATAGTAATGACTTTTTTCTGTATCCCATGACAGATAAAAAAACTTTATTATTTTATACAAATTCAGTAGCCTTTTTTTTTAATAGTAGGGTATAATGCCCGCTCTCTGCTGGTCCCCTCGCAATGATAGACCGTTAACCCAGCCAGGTCCGGAAGGAAGCAACTGTAGCGGTCGACTCATGTGCCGGGGTGTGGCTGGCAGAGTCTTTAACTTTATACTGTTTTCAACTTCAGTATCCACACACCTGACCAAACCTTTAATTTCGAATCAAAGTCCCTAATTCACAATAAAAATCTTTATTTCCTAAAGAAATAATACTTTTTAAAATAAAGTATCTTACTTTGTAGGATTAATCCTATCTTTATCATCCTTTTCAAGCTATTATGTTATCGAATGCTTATTTAATAATCATTTTATGTATATCAATTGTTTTCCTTATTTTTAAAGAATTTATTAAGATTCTTCATATTTAAAAGTTTTTTTGGAATCGTTCTGTGAAACACCTCAATAACCTCAATTTTATAGAAACTCTCGCCAGAGGAACCAGACATTATGATCAGGAAATAATAAAACAGAGTTTATTGGAAACATTGAAGGACTTTTCATTCAATGTGGATTGCGAGTTATACCGTCTGTATAACACATCATCAGAAACAACTTTATCCTTACTTGCTGTAAATAAGAATAATAAAATTGAAACATTTAAAAATGGCAAGGCATGTAATGCTTTTCCCGGCGATTTGTTTTCAAGTATCAACAAAGCAGTTGAAACTCAATCCATTGTTTCTTTAAAAACAGAAGAAAATAATGGAGGTACTTACTATATATACCCTGCATCAGACAATAACCACGATATTTATACTTTATTAATTCAAACAACTCCGTATGAAATCGACGAGGATGAACAATATTTTGTTTATGGCTTGCTTAAACTTTACTCTAATTACTTGCATCTTATAGAAGTGCTCAAGCGCGATAAATTGACCAACTTATTAAACCGTGAAACGCTTGATACCGAAATTACTTATATTTTAGAAAAAACATCACAAAAACAGTTTGTATTTTCAAAAAACAAGAACTCATTTACTGAACAACGTGAGATATTTGAAGAGCATAACTACTGGCTTGGTGTGCTAGATATTGATTATTTTAAAAATATAAATGATACCTATGGCCATTTATATGGTGATGATGTCTTGATTATGGTGGCACGGTTAATTGAAAAAAGTGTTCGTCATTGTGATCTGGTCTTTCGTTATGGTGGTGAAGAGTTTGTTATCATCATTAATTCACACAACATTGATTCGGCAACAATTGCTTTTGAACGGATTCGTAAACAAATTCAAGCTCATGTTTTTGGACAGATTAATGAGCTAACTGTGAGTATTGGTATCAACCAAATTATTCAACAAAGTGGTACGGCAGATATTATTGGTTGTGCTGATAAAGCACTGTATTTTGCAAAGAAAAATGGACGTAATCAAATACAATTTTATGAATGTTTATTTGATGATACGCAAGAAAATTCAGAAAATGACAGCAATGTTGAATTTTTATAAGTGGTCACTTTAGAATCTGGAGCAGCTCTAAAAATTCATGTATACTGAGCCACGATAGCAATTATTATCTAATCTAGGCATTACTTAATTATATGAAATATCAGGTTCTGGCTCGTAAGTACCGTCCAAAGACTTTTACTACCATGATGGGGCAGGAACATGTCCTAAAAGCGTTGAGCAATGCGCTTGAAAGCGAGAGACTTCACCATGCTTATCTTTTTACCGGCACTCGTGGTGTGGGTAAAACAACTGTGGCCAGAGTGCTCGCTAAAGCATTGAATTGTGAACAGGGGATAACAGCTTCACCATGTGGAGAATGTGCTTCTTGTCAGGAAATTGATGATGGGCGCTTTGTTGATCTAATTGAAGTGGATGCGGCTTCTCGTACCAAGGTTGAGGATACGCGAGAGCTTTTAGATAATGTTCAATACGCACCGACTCGCGGGCGTTTTAAAATATATCTCATTGATGAAGTTCACATGTTATCGGGGCATAGTTTCAATGCCTTATTAAAGACACTGGAAGAGCCACCACCCCATGTTAAGTTTTTATTAGCAACGACTGATCCCCAGAAATTACCTGTTACCATATTGTCGCGCTGCTTGCAGTTTAACCTTAAGAGCTTGACGATTGAGCAAATTGAACAACAACTAGATATCATTCTTAAAGCTGAAAATATTCCTTTTGAAAATAATGTTCTAAAACCTCTGGCAATAGCTGCCGATGGCTCAATGCGTGACGCTCTGAGCTTAATGGATCAATCAATAGCCTATAGTGATGGCAAGCCTAACTTAGCTGATATAGAAGCGATGTTAGGCTGTGTGCAAAAAGATCGTGTGTTTGACCTATTAGAAGCACTTGCTAATGATGATGGGAAAAACCTCATTTCACAAAGTCGTGTGCTAACTGGACAGGGAATTGATGTTAATACCATTCTTTCAGAACTTATCAGTACTTTGCAGAGAGTTGCTCTTTGTCAAATGGTACCCGATGCAATTGATAATAGTTTAGGAGATAAACAAGCACTTGAGGTCGTATCAAAATCAATTTCACCAGAAGATATTCAACTGTATTATCAGATTGCATTAAATGGGCGTAAAGATCTCCCATTTTCACCCCAGCCTCAGGGTGGCTTTGAAATGATTTTACTACGTATGTTGGCATTTAAACCGGCTGGCGGTGGCTCTGGTGGTAAAAAAACGACACCAAACACCGTACAAAAAGCTGTTCCACAAACCCAGGAAAAAACGTTTCAAGAAAATCAATCAACTGTACAAGCTGTTACTGCTCATGAGCCGACTCAGGAATTAGAAAAAAAAACAGTTAAATCCTCTCCTGAAGTAAATCATCATGCCAGTCCACATAATAATGAACTAAGTTCAGTTGAAAACAAGACTCCTGAGCCTGAGCCCAATGTTTCTCAAGCTGATTATAGTGGTTCTAATCAAATTAATTCCGACAGAATAAATGAAGAGTTACCACCCATTGATGCCTATAGCATGGAGAATTACAATGACTCATCTACTGCATTTGAACCTGATGATGGCACTCCGTCTTCGTTAAGAGACGTTTCCGATGTTAATGGGGCTAGAGATTCTCATCAAAACCTATCAGTTAATGGCACTAATTCGCTTGCAGCTTCGGATGAAAGTCGTAATAAACAGCAGCGACAGATAGTTAATTCCAATCAAGCAATGAATGCCCACTCTGCAAATAATACCGCAGTCAAAACATTCGCTTCAGAATCATCCGTTCATGATAACCAAACATTGGAACAGGTTAAAGAGCCTTCAGCAGGTAATCAAAAGCCCTTAGCGGGTAATAAGTCCTCAGTAGGTAATCAAAACCGAGAAGTTGAACAGAATTCTCCTCAAGTTGACAGTTCAGTTCAAGCTTCGTCATTAGCTGAAGTGGTTCCTTTATTTCAGTCTACTGAGACTCAGCAGAATATTCCCTGCAATAAACAAGAAAGTAATGAATTGGCGGACTATTGGCATGATATTATCAATCGTTCAGAACTCAATGGTCTGGAACAGCAATTAGCTAAACACAGCGCATTGATTAATAAAAATGAGCATAACGGTGAACAATTATTTGAATTGTTATTGGATTCGGTGCATAAGCATTTACTCAGTGATAAAATAAAAACACGCTTGGTCAATACATTACAAGATTTTCTAGGATGTACACTCAAGCTTGATATTAAAGAATGTCAGGTGCGTCCAGAAGAGCAACTCGACACCCCAAGACGTCGTGAAATTCATGAAGCGAAGGTTTTGCAGGAACAGGCTGTCGAATCCATTTATGCTGATCCTAAAGTGCAAATGATCGTGAATTCTTTTTCTGCAAAGATCCGAAAAGAATCCATAAAACCTATTTAGAATGACTACAATTATTTAATAGAAAAGGAAATTATATGAAAGGTGGTTTAGGTGGCTTAATGAAACAAGCCCAAAAAATGCAAGAAGACATGCAAAAATCTCAGGCTGAGTTGGCCAATATGGAAGTTACTGGTGTTGCAGGCGGTGGCATGGTGTCTGTTGTTATGACCGGACGACATGATATTCGTCGAGTCAACATTGATGATAGCGTTATGGATGACAAAGAAATGCTTGAAGATCTGGTTGCAGCAGCAGTGAATGATGCCGTTCGTCAGGTTGAAAAAGAATCTAAAAATAAAATGTCTGGTATGACCGATGGTTTGAATTTACCCCCTGGTTTTAAACTTCCTTTTTAATTTTTCAAAAATCCCTTAAGCAATTATTCTGTCTAGTACAGAATAATTGCCTGGTTTTTAGTTTATAAGAGCAATTCTTTATTAAGACTGGCTCATCTGGACAATTCTAAATATGGCTCATTCACCACTGATTAAACAGCTCATTGATAGTTTACGATGTTTACCAGGAGTTGGGGCTAAGTCCGCACAACGTATGGCTTATCATCTGCTTGAAAGAGATAGACGAGGAGCAAGAAAGTTATCTCATGCTTTAAGTCAGGCTGCTGAACAAGTGGGGCATTGTCAAAGTTGTCGAATACTGACAGAGTATGAGAGTTGTGATATTTGTCAGTCAGTAAAACGTGACAGGCAAATTCTTTGCGTGGTTGAAAATCCCTCTGATGTGTATGCTATTGAACAATCGGGTTCTTATAAAGGCACTTATTTTGTTTTGATGGGTCACTTGTCTCCTCTGGATGGTATTGGACCGCAAGAATTACACCTGGACAAACTTAAGCAACGTGTGGAAACTGAAAATATTACTGAAGTCATTCTGGCAACTAATGCCACAGTAGAAGGCGAGGCAACAGCACATTATCTAGTTGAAATGTTAAAACCTTTTACTGATAAAATCAGTCGTATTGCGCATGGAGTACCATTGGGGGGAGAACTTGAATACATTGATGGCTCCACTTTAGGTCATGCCTTTAATGGGCGACAGGAATTTCAATAAGTGCATATTTAGTCTCTTGAAATGATGTCTTTTTAAAAAGGGGCTAATAGGATACAAAGAATTCGCGATGATAAATGTTTGTGCTAAGCCCAGTACAAATTAATAAAGAATGATAAATGTATGAAATGTCCAAAGTGCCAATCTGATGTGACTAATGGAGCCGCTAGTTGTCCTGCATGTGGAATATACTTTGATAAGTATTTCAAATACAAAAATGACAATCCAGATAATGATTTATCAACCTCTTCAACAATAAGCTATAAACAATCCCTATTTGAAAAATTAAAAAGCTACGACTGGTCATATTTGCTTTTTTATATTGAAGAAGATGTTAATCCACTCATCTTTTCTGGGCGAGTGATTAGTTTTATTATTATTTTTATCTGGGGTTGGCTTTTTATCTTTTCATCCATTGAAAGCAACTATGTTGGAGAGTCTTTTTTACATTTAATTAATTTACCATTTCATGAAGCGGGGCATATTATATTTAGTCCACTGGGCTCGTTTATGGCTTCCCTGGGAGGTACATTAGGACAAATGTTAGTGCCAATTATTTGCTTATGGACATTTTTATTTAAATACCACAACACGTATGGTGCTTCGGTTTGTCTTTGGTGGCTGGGACAAAATTTCCTTGATATTGCGCCCTATATTAATGATGCAAGAGCCGGTGTATTACCTCTGGTAGGCGGTAATACGGGGCATTCATCACCCTATGGTTTTCATGACTGGGAGTATTTATTGACCGAAACAGGTTTAATACAAGCTGATCATACCATTGCAAAAATATCATTTTTTATAGGTACAATGATTATGCTCCTCTCGTTTGTATGGGGTGGATATCTTTTATTAAAACAAAAAAATAATTTGAGTTAAGGCTTTGGTTTTTGAGGAGTGATTATTGGTTTAATTGTTAGCTGATAGGAGCTTAACTAATAGCTTTGAGTTGTTTATCAAAGAGTGCTGCAATTTTTTTCATTTCATTGAAATCTTCTATTTGCATTTTTTGTGGAGCACCTTCGTCAGATTTCGAATCAATAGGATGCTTATCCATATAGAACAAACCAATGGGCTTACCATTAAAATGCACGGATTTAGCAATAAACTCCTGAACATCTAACATTTCTTGCATTGCTTTGTTAATAATCGGCTCAAATTTGGAGTGGTTAAGCTGATTAATAAAAATGGTCTGAGGCTTAGCCAATAGTTTAGAAAACAAATTGGCTGGCTGCATGTTTAATATTGTTGTTGTGAATTTTTTACTGCTATATCCCTTTAAGCTTCTTACTTGAAGGTGTCTTTTATCTTTGGTTAGCATCATAAAGCCAATTCGGCTGAAATTTTTCGTTTCAAATAAGGCATTCATTGTCATTCTTATCAAACTAGGAAAGTCATTAATTGTGTGAATTAAATTAATGCTTTGTATTTGATCTTGTTTTAATTCTTCATCGACAGGTGTTTTTTCAGTTTGAGTATTAGTGATTGGCTTAACCACTTTAACCGCAGCAGTCTTCTTATCTTCAACTGCAATTATTGGAGTGTAAGGTACTTCTCCAGGTAATAATGCCAGATAGCTACAGATTGCTTGAACAGGAAAAAACTCCTGAGCGTTATAGGCCATATAAACTGTTGTGCTATGGAGTTCTTTGGCAATACGTTCTTCACTATAATGTATCATGCTAGAACAAAGGGCAATATGTTCATACATTTCCTCATAGTACCAGCCACGCTCTGCAAGAATACTGCATTTTTCTGCCAGATACATACATTTAACGGCTTTGGAGGCAGTTTCAAGCTCTTCCATTTCCTGTCTTTGTAAAAACAAGTGAGGAATTTTCCAGTGATGGGTTAGTGCTTCAGCAAGGTCATGGTAACTGAAGCCAAAGATTTCACGTTGAGCCTGCTCATAGTCAACTTTTTTTCTAAAAACTAATAGTTCTACTTTTTGAGCCTTAACCGGCTCAAGATGCCAGCATATGAGTTCTGAAATAGGGGAGACCAAAGTACTTGTGTATATCTCTTCAACTGATGAGTCATCAATGAGTTGGGCAAAATTTTGTGCCTGATAAGCGGCTAATACTCCACGATGTTGTAAACGAGCAATTTTATCAGCAACCTTTACGTTTTTTACACTATACAATGAAGTGATATTATCAATAAAACGCTCTAATCGTTCCATTCCTAAAAACATGGCTGCGTGTTCAACCTGACTGATTTCCTTGTCAAAATCTTTATTGATTTCAAGATTTGCATAGGCTAATAGGTTGATCATACAGGCGGGATCAAACTGTAAAATATTATCGAGCTGACGATAGTTGAAGCTGGGTTTTTCTAGTGCTGTTTTAAGCGCTTGAAGAGTATGGGGTAAAACAGGAAGGGCCGCAATATCTGCTTTTTGGATAAATTTGTTTAATTCTTGGTTTATTGACATAAAATTTCTGACATAAAGTCTCTAAGCAATAGATATAGACGGATAATCTGTAGATAACTATAGCAAAAAAATAGCAAAAAAATAGGGTTTTTGTTGTTGGAAATGAAAAAAAACGAGATACTCCATTTTTGTGTACAAAATAACTTATGTGCTTTGGGTGTTTTATATTGAAAATCGATCTATGATTATTTTATATAGTTGTTGAAATCAAGTGATATTTCGAGAAAGTTACAAACTGGTTTATAGCCTAACTAGAGTATCAAATATGAACATTCAAATTATAAAGTTAAGCCTTTTTTTATTAGTGGCTTCTTTTTCTATACAACTACATGCAGTTCAAGATGTTTATGAATATAAAAATGATGAAGGTGTCATAGAATTTACTGATACTGTGAAAGAAGATAAAGCACCTGAACAGCATATTCAAATAGAAAAAATGACGCCTGAACAAGAAGAACAAAGTAAGCAAAAATTAGATGATATTATTGAAAAAGATCAGGCTTTAGATGAGCGTCGAGCTAAAGAAAGACAAATGGAAAATGAGCTTAGAAGGCAAACAAAAAGAGCTCAAGAAAGTGAGACTCAAGAGGATGAAGACAATTCAAATAATGATGACTATCTTTATCGACGAGGCCGTTATCCAGGTGTTCCTGTTGTACCGGGCAATCCAATTGTCAGACCCAAACCAAGACCTTTACCATCACTGAGATAGTATTTGCCTCAAGCTTGTTTTTCTCCGCCAAAACGAGCGACTATTTTATCTGCGACTCGAAATGAATTGGCATAAATAGTCCAGGTGTGAGGGACACTACCACCCGTTGGCATAAAGCTACCATCAGTGATGTATAAGTTCTCAACATCATGTGCCTGACAATCGGGATTGAGTACTGATGTTTTTGCATCCTTACCAAATCGACAACCACCAGCAACAAGGTTTGTAGGGGGGACTCCAGAGGCAAATGATATAACATTATCAGCCCCCATTTCACGCAGAACATCTCCAGATTTATTGGCTAAGTACCAACCCACTTTCAAGTTTTGTACATGAACATCAACTTTAATTTTAGCAACAGGTAATCCATATTTATCTTTCACTTTGTTATCGAGACTGACATGACTATTATCTGTAGGTGCCCAGTCGCAAAAAGCTTCTACTTTGATGTATCGACCTCCGGTAAAATGCTCGTGCAATTTATCTTTAAGAGGTTTACCCCAGAGCAAACCACCATTACCACGTGTTTGGCGATTTGCTCGGGCAACAGGGTTAGGGTGTAAATGAACAAAATCAATTGTGCCACCTTTTTGAGTCGCTTCGGTTTTAAATAAACTTTGATCTTTAATTTCGTACCAGTCTTGAATTGAACGATTAACAAATGTACCAAATTGTTTTAAATCATTGACTTGTTGTTCTGAAAATTTATCATAGCTCATACGACCAGAACCCGCACCACCACCAGCAAAAATCAAGTTCTTACCGACCTGACCCGTATTATTTGCTAATCCATCAGGATGTTTAGGGCCAGTTGAATTCAGTAATAAACGTGATGTTTCTATTGCTTGAGCTGCTACAACATAGAGTTTGGCATCAACAGCATGTTTTTTACCCTGTTTATCAACATATTCAATGGCACTGACTTTGCCTGTGTTATCACTATGAATATGTGTCACCATTGATTCAGGGCGTAATTCACAATTACCCGTTGTCATAGCGCTGTCTATTAATGCCGCACGAGAACCACCTTTAGCACCTGTTGCACATCCATAACTGCCACAAAAACCACTATATACACAGGGTTTACGATTAAGAGCCGGTTGTGAGAGTATGGCTCTGGGCATTGGCATGGAATGAAAGCCTAAGCGCTCACAGGCTTTATCAATATGTTGCGCGATAGGGTGTTCTGCAGTGGGAGGAAATGGAAAATCTGCACTGCTTCTTGGTTCCTGGAATGGATGCTTTATGACTTTCCCTGAAACACCAACCACTTTTTCAACTTTATCATAATAAGGTTCCATATCATCATAAGAGATGGGCCAATCAACAATATTGGCTCCTTTGATAGGGCCATAGCTTGATAATAATTTAAAATCATTAGGTTTTAATCTATGGAAAAAACCGCTCATAAAATTACTGGAACCACCCACGACATTACCATTCCAAAAATTCCAGCTGGATTGATAGGTTGGGAAATTTCGCCAGCTACCATCATCGTTTTCTATCTCAACAACATGTTGTTCTTCACGAAGATCAGGTGTGTAGCCACCACGTAAGGAGGTTTTTAATTCATCTTTAAAATAATCCTGCTCTGTATACCAGGGGCCTTTTTCCAAAACCAGAACTTTATATCCGGCATGAGCCAGGGTATAAATAATAGGGCCTGCACCAGCACCACTACCAACGACACAGATATCATAATCATGACTCATGTTTGTTCTCTATTTCCTATTTTATAAAAAAGCCAATCTTTAAGGAGGACTACTCGTCTTAGTAAGCAAATATGACCAGGATCATAATAACCAATAACGCTTATTGGCAGGAGGGTGGGGCTCTCCTGCTCTGTGTTCTAACCATTGCCAACCAATACCATTGGGATTTCCACCATAAACAGGATCGGTGAGTAAGGCCTCAAGTAAATAATTAAGAATATTGACCAACCATCTTCTGCCTTCAGGTTCTTGTTCAAATTCACGTAATATCAGTTCACGCTGTTCAATAGACATATCACTTAATAATGCACCATTAGCCTCACTTTTTTGTTTAGAAAAAGTCTGTAATAAGCGCGTTCCAGATAAAATAAATTCAATATCATTGTGATCAGTGATGGGATTGCTTAAGTAATCGTGTAAATAGGTCAGTGCATTAATTTCGATAGAACCAGGAGCATCTATTTCAGAAGGAAACAAATGGTTTTGAACCGTTGCAATAGTGACCCAGTCACTCTCTTTAAAGTTATTAACGGGGGAGTGATGCTCTGATATTTGTTGTAATTCAGAATCAGGTATTGCTGCTTTAACGACTGCTGACGCTGTTAATGGCGTAGATACCGCCGCAAAAGTACCACTGCTACGGAGAATAAACGTTCTTCTATCCATTAAATGTCTGCCTGGTTTTTATTGGGCTTTGAGATGATACTGCTGACTTTTTGTTTGGGGGCATCTTGCAAGTTACCTAATAGATGCCATTGCATTTGTTGAGGAGCAATATAGCCTAAACGTTTATTAATTTCATCTCTATCAGAAGTTAATATCACAGTTCCAGGTACACCAAAATTACCATAAAGCATTTTTACATCAGTCGTGGTTTCAATGTCCGCATTAATCGCGATAAAATTCTCATTAATGATTTTAACGACTTCTGGATCTTTATAAGTCACAGCCTTCATTTTTTTACAAAATTGGCACCATTGTGCACTGATATCCAGTAATATGAGTTTATTTTGTTCAGTGGCTAGAGTGAAAGTTTCATTAGACCATTCATGCCATTGAATACTGGCTTTATCTTGTTCTGTGGCAAAAGATTGGACTGTGAATAGCTGTGCTAAAAAGAATGAAGCAATAATTAAGCGTGAAAATTTTAAGATAAAGTGCATGTTATAACCTGTTTTTAAACAACTATTTAAATAATGATAGAAAGTAAGTTATAAATAAAGACCTTGATTAGGATAAAAAAATTTCAAAAAACAGAGCTTATTTGGCATCCACTGAGTCTACAATTCGATGGTAACTATCCAGTCGATGTTCGCTAATTCTATTGTCATCAAGTGCCTTAAGTAAACCGCAATTTGGTTCATTGAGATGTTTGCAGTCTCTAAACTGACAATATTGGGTTTGTTCATGAAGTTCGATAAAACCATATATGACATCTTCTTTATGAATATCCCATAAACCAAACTCACGAACACCAGGAGAATCAATAAGGCTGGCATCTTTAATGCTTATACGCTCATTATGATCCAGATTTTTTAAATGGTAGAGGCGTGAGACGCTGGTGGTATGAGTGCCTTTATTGGTTGCCAGAGAGACTTCACCTTCTTTGATGTTGGCCTCTGGGAGCAGGGCATTGATCAGGGATGATTTTCCCACGCCTGATTGACCGACAAAAACACTGACTTGTCCTTCAAGTTGTTCCAGAAGTGTATCCATGCCATGTTGGCTTTTTGCACTGGTGTAAATAATAGGGTAACCAATATCGACGTAAGTTTGAAGGCGTTCATCCAGTGATTTTTTCTGCTCATCAGACAAGGTATCGACTTTATTAAGTACCAGAACGGGGTGGATATGAGAAAGTTCTGCCGCAACAAGATAGCGATCCACCAAACCTTCATTTAATTCTGGTACAGGTGATGTGACAATGAGAATTTGATCAATATTAGCCGCTACTGGCTTCATCTGTCCTGTAAAGTCAGGACGTGCTAATACTGTTTTACGAGTTTCAAGTGCAGTGATGACACCCTGAATTTGTTCATCATCGGCAATATTACTCAGTTTTTGCCAAACGATTTGATCACCGCAAACGATGGTATCAATGTTTTGTCTTAAGGCGCAACGGATGATCTGATGAGTTGCTTTATCCTCGACATCTAATGTTGCACCAAAATGACTGACAATAGTCCCTTGATGATGTGTTTCATCAAGTTGGAGCTCATTTTTAGTGAGCTTTTTATGTTTATTATTGGCTCTGGCTAAACGTTCATCCTGTATCTTTTGGATGCGCCATTGCTGTCTTCGACTAAGCTTACGTTTTGCCATTAAACGAATTACTTGAGCTTGTAAAAATTAGTATTTAAATACTCAACAACATCTTGAATTTGATCTTCAGGCCAGGCGACACCAACCGTTGTTTTGCATCGAGTGACTTGATTTCTGAGACCATCTATAGAATTAACACGACGATCAGAACGAGTATAAATCAAGTCTGGATTTCCACCCATCAAAGATGAATGACAAGATTGGCAATTGGCATCATGGAGCTCTTTACCGTGTGCCGGATTTGCTGAGTAAGCCGTTTGGCTCATTAATACAATGAATATTGATAGTAAAATGGTTTGCTGTAAGTTCATGGTGGTTCCTTTTTTTATTATATGTAATGTAACAAAATTTTTAGCTTCGATTTAAGTGAGCGATTCTAACAGGTGCTGGTGGATGTGAATCATAATAAGCTGAATGTAGTGGATCAGGTGTTAATGTATTCGCATTTTCTTTATAAAGCTTAACTAGAGCTTCGATCAGCTTATTTGCATCCGCTTGTTCTGCAGCATAATCATCGGCTTCAAACTCGTGCTTACGGCTGATCATTGCACTAATAGGGCTGAGAAAAAAGGTAAACGCGGGTGAAGCAATGCTGAATAGGACCAAAGCGGCATAAATTGATTGCTCTGTCATACCAAGGCCAGTATAAAACCATTGTTGTTGCATGAGCCAGCCTAAAACCGCAAAGCCTGCAAAAGTCATGAAGGTCATGGATATCAGGCGTTTAATAATATGCTTTTTCTTAAAATGCCCCAATTCATGGGCTAATACCGCTTCCACTTCTTCTGCTTCAAGAGAATCCAGTAAGTTATCAAAAAATACAATCTGCTTATTATTACCCAAACCTGTGAAATAGGCATTACCATGGCTTGAACGTTTTGAACCATCCATCACGAGAATCCCCTTGCTAATAAAGCCACAGCGGGTCATTAATTTCTCGATGCGGTCTTTCAGTGATTCATCTTCTAGTTCAGTAAATTTATTAAAAATAGGAGCAATAAAGGCTGGGTATGCCCACATCATTAAAAAGCCAAATCCCATCCAAACGGCCCAGGCATAAACCCACCAAAATTCACCCGCACTATTCATTAACCATAAGATGACCATGATCAGTGGTATACCTATGACGAGTCCTAAAATGGTTTGTTTGATAAAATCAACGAGCCAGACTTTAAATGTGGTCCGATTAAAGCCAAATTTTTCTTCTAGGACAAAGGTATTGTATAGCCCCAGTGGAATATCAAATAATGAAGAAACAAAACCCATCAGCAAAATAAAAATCACTCCGGAATAAAGTGGATTCAGTTCATAGCCACGAACAAATTGATCCAGATATTCAAGGCCTCCGCCCAAAGTCCAGATAAAGAGTAGAGTGGTTCCGAGTAATAACTCAATATTGCCTAATTTTTCTTTGGCTACCGTATAATCGGCTGCTTTTTGATGTTCATCTAAGGTGATTTTTTCTGAAAAGGCTTCAGGAGTTTGATCTCGATGTTGTTTTACATGGTTAATTTGCCTGATTGAGAGCCAGACATGAGTAAAAAAAGAAAGAAAAACCATAATAATAAAAAGAGTGCTAAAAAGAGGCATAGTGTTCCATATAATGAATATTTGTCTAAAAATACCTAAAACAGGCCTGTAACATATATTAATATTGTTTCATTGGCTATAATTATACCTTACTTAATATAAAGTTCTAATATCAATCAAAGATAAATGAGTACTAAATGACACAAGACCAACGAAACCTAGTCTGGGTTGATCTGGAAATGACTGGACTGGAACCTGAAACTGACCGAGTTATTGAAATTGCTACAATTGTAACAGATGCAGATTTAAATATTTTGGCAGAAGGGCCTGTTATAGCGATTCATCAATCGGATGAAACTTTAGCAAAAATGGATGAATGGAATACGACGCATCATGGTCAATCAGGTCTGACAGAGAGAGTCAAAAATAGCATTATGACTGAAGAGGATGCGATTGCAAAGACCATTGAGTTTTTAAGTGAATATGTTGGTAAGGGTGTGTCACCTATGTGCGGTAATAGCATTTGTCAGGATCGTCGCTTTATGGCTCGTTGGATGCCTGAACTTGAAGAATATTTCCACTATCGTAATTTTGATGTCAGTACCTTAAAAGAACTAGCTCGTCGTTGGTATCCTGAAGTGATGGATGGTTTTAATAAGAAAGGTGCACATTTAGCGTTAGATGATATTAGAGAATCTATTGAAGAAATGCTTTATTATAGGAAGACTATTTTAAAATAATTTTATTGTAATTATAAGCTTGCGGTTTATTATCTAAATATTATTTAGAAAAGAATGAAAGAGTATTCGAAAGAGGTGTTCAAATTCAGAAGGTTGAGTGATATGGCTGGCTTTGCTGTGGACGCTTCAAGTACGTCCCTGTAGCGCTCATCCTCGCCATCCATGGCTCGAAAAGCCACTGCAAAACCAACCATATCACTCCACCTTCTTGACGACATCATGTTTCTCACCGTAGAAAAAAGAGCAAAAGAAAAATCAAAAGATAAGAATAAGACTATAGTGCAGAATACACTTTTTTATCTTTTGATTTTTCTTTCCTACCCAAAGTGAGAAATATGACAAAGTAAGGAAGGTTTGATGCTTGGGTTGAGCTTTCAGGGGCATTTCGAGGCAGGACGCCGAGGATGAGCGTCACATGGATGTGCTTGAAGCGTCCCCAGAAAGGTTAACCCAAGCACCAAATCTTCAGTTTTTAGCGCTATACTTCGAGCGTTCCACTATTTTGACTTAGGAAGCAGAGAAACTGCTTATTGTAGCTTGGTTTCATAAATTTGAAATTCTTTTCAGTTCGCTGACTTCTAGTTGATTTTTCTCAGCATATTCCAGAGCCCTGGCAAGTCGGGCTGGGGCAGAACGTCCCATGCAGTTATGGGCTAAATCACCATTAATCGCCTCAACCATTGCTTCAACAAGTCGTTCACGATCATGATCATATTGGGTTAAGTGATTTTGAATTATCAAAATATCATCAATGACTTTTAAAGCAAGCTCTCGGTTTTCATTCCACAATGAATTCACATCACCGCCTACTTCAAGACCTGCAATATTAGTGGTTAAAATGTAGAGGTTTTTTCTTACTAGCTCAAATAACATCTCATCATCATTTTTAACCACCCAGGTTGGAATGTCTAATGTAGCTAATGCAGTTTTAATAATATCTGCTTTAGGCCCTATAACAGGTGAAGGGACAAGTACCTTGAAGTCCTGACCTTTTTTCTTTTCAAACCAGACAGAAATAACTGTTGGATCAACAAGCTGATGTTTCGTCCAGTCTCCAGGTAATAATTCATTTTGCAAAAGAGTGACTTTATTTTTCCATTCGTTGGGAAGTTGTTCCAGTACGGTATCTAAATCACTTTCTCCAACGGCAACCAGTACCATTTCTGGGTCAGTGACTTGCTTTGCAACATCATTAATGTCCATATCACGAGTAATAGGAATAATAGGATAACCAGCACGTAACAGTCCACGAGTAAAAACACCAGACATTTCTCCGATACCAATAACAATAATATTTTTTTTCATAGGTAGTATATTTATCTTTTAAAAATTAAAAACAGGGGATGATAGGCTTATATATTAGCTATTAGGTGAGTCCATAAGATGCTCGACAATTTTAGCGACCAGCTCATCGGGGACAAACTTGGTTAGGACATCATTTGCACCACTGGCAATGGCTTTTTGCATATTCATTGTGCCATTAAGAGATGTATGCATTAAGACATGAATATCTTTAAATTTGCTGAGTTTCCTGGCTTCAGTGACAAATGAATAACCATCCATTTCAGGCATCTCAATATCTGAGATGATCATAGATATGGGTTCCATTGTATGAGGATCGCCGTTTTGATAATCATTAAGAATTTGCAGTGCCACTTTTCCATCATTGGCCGAAATGTGTTGAAGCCCAAGTTTATCAAGAGCTGAAATTGTCTGTTTTAATGCCATAGATGAATCATCAACAATCATCACAAGCTTACCAAAAACAGCTTCAAGTTTTGATTGCTCAATGTGTAAGTCTTCTGTTTGAATTGTTTTAATACCCAGAACTTCTCCAAGTACTTTTTCAATATCTAATAATTGAACTAATTCCTCTTCAATCAGTGTTATGCCCGTTGTGTAATTTCCTGAACCAGTGCCACTGGAAGGAGGTGAAATATCTTTCCAGTTACATAGTACGATTTTATCAACACCATTAATCCATAATCCTTGATGAGAACGGTTAATTTCAGTGGTGATCACAGAGCCTTGTTGGATTTGCTCATCGGTCAGTGTACGGTGTGTGGAACTCACTGCTTTAGCCAAATCAATAATGGGTAATGTTTCGTCCCTGAGTTCAGCAACGCCCAGTATTTTTGAGTTTGCTGCGGGTAATTGATGTAATGGTGGACAGGGAATTACCTCTTTTATTTTAAGAACATTTATTCCAAATCGACGTTTGCCTCCCAAATAAAACAAAAGTAATTCGAGACGGTTATTATCACTGGTTATTGTTGTTGAGGTCACTGATTGAGACTCCAAAATTAAAAGTGTTCAATAAACTAATATTATACCTATCGACATAGTATAAAAAAACTTTATTCTGGTCGATTCTTCTTTCTTATTGCTTTGATTGGAAATAATTCATCAAGAAAAACAGATTTTCCTTCATTGGTTACAATGCGACAGTGGTGACGACCAAGCTCTCTAGGCTCTTTGACACCACAAGAATGAGCTATCATACCAATTTCATGGCAAATATTCTCTACATATTGCTTAACTCGAATTGATTTGATTTTTGGATCCAGACCCTGTTGCAGACGCTGATCATGGGTGGTTATCCCGGTAGGGCAGGTATTTTTATTACAATGTAATGCTTGTATACAACCTAAAGAAAACATAAAACCCCGTGCAGAAACAACAAAATCTGCACCAACACATATTGCCCAGGCAATATCGGTAGGATTGATCATTTTACCTGAAGTAATGACTTTGATGCGTTCTTTGAGCCCTTGTTCAATTAATTTATTGACAACAATGGGTAAGCTTTCTCGAATACAGAGTCCCATATGATCCATTAGACTCACTGGGGCTGCTCCTGTACCACCATCAGCACTGTCAATTGTAATGAAGTCAGGTGCGCTATCAATACCTCTGGCGTGTATTTCACAAAATAAATCATCTAA